>JARRJX010000458.1:0-3030 GCA_037388645.1 Chloroflexota bacterium | reverse complement strand
CGAAGAGGACCTGCGGGAGGCCTACGAGGATGACGCGCGAGCATATTTACAGCGTGGGCTGATTCTGACCGAGCTTGTTAGTGCCGAAAAGCTGGAAGCCGAAGAGGAAGAGATCGAGGATCAAAAGCAAACGCTGCTGCTTTCCCTTGGCAGCCAGGGGCCGATGTTGCAGCAATTCGTCAACTCGCCTGAGACGCGGGAGCGCATCGCCGATCAGATTCTCACCGAGAAGGCCGTCGAGCGGCTGATCCAGATCGCCAAAGGCGAGGCCCCTGAGCTTACTGACGAGGCAGACGACGAACCGGCGGAGCCTCAGGAAGACTCAGAGGATAGCGATAGCTCAGAGGCAGAAGAGGAAGAACCGGAAGTAGCGGAAGAAGTGGAAGAAGTGGAAGAATCCACTGGGGCAGAAGAGGCGTAAAGTTCTCCACGAGACCCATTCCATGTCTCCCCCAAGCGGCACGCGGCGAATTGGACTATTATATTATTAGTGTTTCGACACAAGGAGATAGGCCACCATGGCGTTTGTGGTTCCTGGCAATCTAATACCGATGGTAGTTGAGAGCACCGGACGTGGAGAGCGTGCCTACGACATCTATTCGTTGTTGCTCAAGGAACGTATCGTCTTTGTCGGCACTCCCATCAACGACCAGGTCAGTAACGTTGTGGTTGCCCAGTTATTGTTTCTGAATCGGGAGGACCCTGAGAAAGAAATCCAGATGTTTGTCAACTCCCCCGGCGGGCAAATCTACGCCGGGCTGGCTATCTATGACACGATGCAGCAGATCAGTGCCCCGGTGAGCACGGTGGCGGTGGGCGTGACGGCGAGCTTTGGAACTGTGTTGCTGGCCGCCGGAACGGCGGGCCGTCGATATGCCCTGCCGAATGCCACCGTCCACCTGCACCAGCCGCTTGGTGGCGCTCAGGGGCAGGCCACGGATATCGAGATTCAGGCCAAGGAGATACTGCGCTTGAGGCAGAAGTTGAACGAGATTCTTTCGCATCATACCCACCAGACTGTGGAGCGCATCGCGGACGACACCGACCGGGATATTTACATGACGGCTGAAGACGCTGTAGAATATGGGTTAATAGACGGAGTGCTTGAGCCGCCTGAAAAGGCAGAGGGCTGATTATGAATAACGAGCACGGAAACCCTCAGAGTTGTTCGTTTTGCCGCAGACCTCAGGGTGAGGTCAAGCGGCTTGTATCGGGCCCAGAGGGCGTTTTCATCTGTGATGAATGCGTTGACCTCTGTCGCGAAATTCTAGAAGAAGACCGGTTGCCCTATCGTCCGCAGGATGAAGTCCTGCCTTATGCGATTCCTTCCCCTCAGGAGATCAACAAACACCTGGACGAGTATGTCGTCGGGCAGGACCGGGCGAAGCGCGTCCTGTCTGTGGCCGTGTACAACCACTATAAGCGCGTGCAGGCGGGTGGGCAGATCGAGAACGTCGAGATCGACAAGAGCAACATTCTCCTCCTTGGCCCAACCGGGGTAGGGAAGACCCTGCTGGCCCAGACGCTCGCCGGGATTCTCGACGTGCCCTTCTGCATTACCGATGCCACCGCCCTGACGGAGGCTGGATATGTGGGCGAAGATGTCGAGAACATCTTGCTGCGCCTCATCCAGGCTGCCGACTTTGACCTGAAGCAGGCGGAGCGGGGAATTATCTACATCGACGAGGTGGACAAGATCGCTCGCAAGAGCGGCGACAACCCGTCGATCACCCGCGACGTGAGCGGCGAAGGCGTGCAGCAGGCCCTGCTGAAGATCATCGAAGGCACTATTGCCAACGTGCCGCCGACCGGTGGGCGTAAACACCCCCACCAGGAGTTCATCCAGCTCAACACCCACAACATCCTGTTCATTGTGGGAGGCACGTTCACCGGCATCGAGGAGATCATCGCAAAGCGCGTTGGGATCAAGGGCAAGATCGGCTTCCAGCCAGCCGCCAAAGATAAAGATCGGGAGGAGCGTGAGGTCGAGTTGCTTCGCCAGGCGACCACCGAGGATTTGATCCACTTCGGCATCATCCCGGAGCTGGTGGGCAGGCTGCCGGTCGTCGTCAGCGTCGATCCGCTGGATCAGCAGGCGCTGGTCAGGATCCTCACCGAGCCTAAGAATGCCCTGGTGCGCCAGTACAAGGCGATGTTTGCCCTCGACGATGTCGAGCTGGTGTTCACCGACGAGGCGCTCCAGATGGCCGCCGAGTTGGCGATTGAGCGCGACACCGGTGCCCGTGGCCTGCGCTCGATCATTGAGCGCCAGCTTCTTGACGTGATGTTTGAGATCCCCTCGCGGGATGACATCCGCAAAGTGGTCATCAACGCCGAGGCCCTGGTTGGCGACAACCGCCCTCTGATCATGTCAGAAAACGAGACGCCGCTGACCTGGTCTGATGGGGAAAAGGTCGCCTGATTACGTATCACCGGAACAAAATGAGGCTGGTTAAGCGCCCTGCTTAGCCAGCCCTTTTATTTGTTATCTTTTTGTAACGTCGGTCAAATCTGCAATTTCTGGTTCTCGATTGGTAGCTCGACCGCTTCGGTTCCCCCGTTGACCAGTTGGCAGAATCGCCTCCCGTCGTCCTTGCTGCCGGGAATCTCAATCCCGTAGTGCATGGGGATCGCGTATCTCGGTCTCATGCATCTCGCCGCTTCGGCGGCTTCGTCGCTGTTCATCGTGAAAGCGCCGCCGACCGGCAGCAGCGCGATGTCACACCCAATTTTCTCCATCTCCGGGATCAGGTCGGTGTCGCCTGCGAAGTAGATGTCGTATTTCATCATCGAGATCAAGAACCCAAGCCCGCCGAACTCCCTGGCGTGATATGCCTTGTTGAGCGTGTAGGCTGGCACAGCCCTGATGAACACATCCTTGACCGTGATGCCCCCGCGCCATGGCTCGATAGGCTGCGCCATAGGGCCGATCTGAGTGGCCGCCCGTCGGTTAGCGATGATGACGGTATCGTTGTCGCTGATCAGGTCGATGTCGTGTATCGAGTCGGTGTCCGCACGGCGGTCTCGACC
>JARRJX010000457.1:0-3035 GCA_037388645.1 Chloroflexota bacterium | reverse complement strand
CCGGACGACGCCTGGCTGATCCTGTTCGCCGGGGACCCGCTGGGGCGAGAGGGCCCGGAGACGGGCGTCCGGCTGGCCGCGCACGAATTAGTCCACAACCTCACCCAGGGCGGCGGCCACGACCCCGGCAACGTCGGCGGCCTGAATTACATGCGCTTCGCCGGCGAGCCGTATGGCCTCGATCACGTCCAGGCGTTCGGCGTGCAGGTGGGGTTGTACGCCTACGTCGACGAGGCGGCGCGGGCTGATCACGAGTTCTGGCGGCGCGAATTGACCGCCGACGCGGTGGCAAGCTGGGGCCTGGCCGACTGGCAGGGGCCGTACGCGGAGCGGATAAGCGGCTACCTCGACGAGTTCATGGCGGCCACCGTTAATCGGGTTTTAGCCGGGAGCTGATCATCTCCAGGATGCGGCGGGCGCGCGCCGCCCAGGTGTAGTCCAGCACGTCGCGGGCGGCTTGCTCGGCCAGCCGTGCCCCGGTCGCCGGGTCATCGCGCAAGGTGCGCAGCGCGTCGGTCAGCGCCTCGCCATCCCCCGGCGGGTAGAGCAGCCCGTTCTCCCCATCGCGGATCACCTCGGCGGTCGAGGGCAAATCGCTGGCGACGACCGGGCTGTCGGAGGCCATGTACTCGAACAGCTTCATCGGCGAGGCGTAGTAGGCAAAATGCTCCGTCCAGGGGAAGGGCATCGCGCAAGCATCGAAGGCCCGCAGGTAGCCCGGCACCTCGTTGGGCGGAACCTGCCCGGCGTAGAGCACCGTCTCAGGCGGCAGGCCCGCCGCGCGCCGGCCTTCTCGCAGCGTCTTGACCGTCTCCACCGGGCCGCCAACCAGCCCCAGCCGGATCGCCCCCGGCGCGCCCTCGGCGGCCAGCGCGATCACCGCCTCAACCAGCTCGCCTAACCCCTTGTCCATGCCCAGCGTCTGGAAGCGCCCCATGTAGCCCACGACGAAGGCGTCGGCGGGCCAGCCGAACCGCGCCCGCCAGGCCGCCCGATCCCCCTCCACGTCGAACCGGGCGCGCCGGATGCCGTCGCGGGCGACCAGCAGCGACTCGGCAGGCACGCCCAGCGCGGCGTAGCGTTCCCGCAGGTGGCCGGTGATCGCCACGAACCCGCCGATCCGCCCCGCCAGGAAGCGCCGGATGCGCAGCCCGATCCCGGTCGCCGGGTACGTGTGCGCCTCGAAAAACAGGTGGCCCGCCCGGCGCGGCCAGAGCGCGGCCATCAGCGCCAGCGAGATCGGGTCGCGCGAGTAGACGACCGCCTCACGCTCCCCCCGCAGCCGCCACAGCAGCGCGAGGTTGAAGCTCAGCGTGGCAAGCTGCGCGGCGAGGCGCGTCCATATCCGCCCCAGCCCGCCGGGCAGCCGCTCGGCCAGGGGGTAGGCGTCCAGGCAGGCCAGTCGCCGGGCCTCGAAGTTGCGCGCCACGCCGTAATGGCCCCAAATGTCGCCGGTTTGCAGCTCAGGCGGGTTGCGCCGGTTTGCATAGAGCAGCGTGACATCCGCTCCCGCTTCGGCGAACGCCTCGCACATCTGGACGATCTGGTAGGGATGCGCCTTCTCGCTGGGGAAGCGCGCGTTGGCGGCGTAGATCAGCTTCATGAGATCGCGTCCAGCAGGCGGCGGCCCAGCGCCGCCTCGTTGAATTCGGCCTCCATCCGCGCCCGCCCGGCCTCGCCCAGCCGCCTCGCCCTGTCCGGATCGGAATCGAGGGCCAGGATCGCCTCGGCCAGTGCCGCCGGGTCGCCGGGCGAGACGGCCAGCAAATGCTCCCCCGGCCCGAACGCCTCGCGCAGGGCGGGCGTGTCGGCGCTGATCAGCGGCTTGCCCAGCGCCAGCGTCTGGTACACCTTGTTGGGCACGACTCGACTCGCCTTGGGCGTCGACCCGAAAATGCCCAGGCACAGGTCGGCGCGGGCCACGAGGCCGGGCAGCGCCTCCGGCGGCACCGGCTCGACGAAGGCGACGTTCTGCAAGTCGAGGTCGGCGGCCAGCGCCCGCATCGCGGCGTAGGTCTGCCCGCGCCCGATCAATTCGAAGCGCACCTCCGCCTGAGCGGTGAGCAGGTGGGCGGCGTGCAGGATCACCTCGACGCCGTGCAGCGGGATGTACGACCCGTAAAACTGGACGAGCAGCCGGGGCTGCTCGCGCGGCGGCGGGGCGGTCTTGAACCACTCATCTGCCGCCCCTACCGGGATCACGGCGATCTTCTCCGGCCTGGCCCCAAACGCGCCCGCATAATAATCGCGGTGCGCGCCCGTATCAGCCAGCGCCAGATCGGCCAGGCGCAGCGCCAGCCAGTCGATCAGCCAGTAGCGCAGCGCGGCGGGCGAGCGCGGACGGGCCACCCCCCGGTCGTAGACCGCCGAGTCGTAGGTCGGGGTGAAGGCGTCGATCACCAGCTTCTTGCGATAGCGGCGGGCCAGCCACCAGGCCAGCGGGGCGAGCGCCTGCCCGAACTCGGCCAGCACGATCACATCAACGTCGCCCTTAACAGGCTCGAACGCCCGGCGCAGGGCGCGCATCCGGCCCGCCGTGTTCAACGCACGCGGCACGGCGCACTCGCTCACCCACACGCCCTGCCGCTCCAGCCCGCGCCGCAGGATCAGGTTGCGCGGATAGGCCGGGTCGTAGGCCCCCAGGTAGCACACGCGCGGCGGGGTCAAACGGTCTTCCCCCGCTCGCGGGCGGCCTCGCTCAACACGCCGACCAGCCGCTCGATCAGCCCGTTGAGGTCGTGCTCGGCCCGGACACGCTCGCGCAGCCGCGCCCCGATTTGCCGTCGCTCCCCCGCCGACATATCCAGCAGCCCGGCCAGCCTGTCCGCGACGTGCTCCGGGTCGAGGTCAGGCGTCCACAGCGCGTCGGCCTCATCCCCCAGCAGCGGCAAAAACGTCTCGTTGCGCACCACGACCGGCAGGCCGCAGGCCAAACTCTCCAGAACGGCCTTATCCGCGCCGCCGGTCGGGCACAGGTTGACGCTGATCGCCGACCGCTGATACAGGCGGTGAATCTGGTGGTGCGGCACCGGCCC
>JARRJX010000456.1:0-3042 GCA_037388645.1 Chloroflexota bacterium | reverse complement strand
CGGAAAACACACCGGCCAGGAAACTGAAGAAACGCTGCATAGCTGTCACCACTTCCAAAACACTGTGAATACGACCCATTGACCAACAGTACTTTGATTATATCACAAGGCGGTCGAAACAAACGCGTCCCGGACAGGACACCCGGCGAACGGGGGCGTCTCACCGCCCAAAAGTAGGGTATACTGCAAGCCTCATTCTTTCTATGGGTAAGGGGTTTACTTGGAACAGGCGCGCTTATATCCCAATCAGCGGCGTAACTTCCTGGCCTTCGGCACCGATTTCCTGCTGTTCAGCGTCTCGGTCGCCTTCGTCAATATCAGCACGGTGCTGCCCGCCTTCGTCAACCAGCTAACCGGGTCGGCGGTGCTGGTCGGGCTGATCACCACCGTCTTGCAGTTCTCGTCCAACGTTCCCCAACTGGTGGCCGGGAACTTCGTCACGCGGGTCGCGAGCAAAAAAAGGTTCTTCTTCATCAGCGCCCTGGTGGGCCGCCCGGCGATCCTGCTGCTGGCGTTCCTCATCCTCCTGACGAGGGCCAATCCTGCCTGGCTGACGGTCAGCGCGCTGTACCTGGTGCTGGCGCTGCTGTATGGGAGCGATTCGTTCTCCATCGTGGCCTGGCTGGACATCATGAAGCGGGTCTTCCCGCCCGAAAAGCGGGGGCGATTCCTGGCCGCCTGGCAGGTGGTGGCGGGGCTGGCCGGGCTGGGGGTGGCATACCTGGTCAGCCGCCTGCTGAGTGAGAACGGGCCGCCCTTCCCGAACAACTACACGTTGATCTTCGCCTGTGGAGGCGTGGCGATGGTGCTCTCGATGGTCGGCATCCTGTCGATCAAAGAGCCACCCCCCACCTCGGAGGAAGTGGACGGCACCTTCATCCCCTGGGGCGAGTTCATCGGGCGCATGCTCGACCTGTGGCGGCGCGACGGGCGGCTGCGGCTGGTCGCCCTCTCCAGGCTGTTCGCGATGCTGACCGAGCTGGCCCTGCCGTTTTACGTGATCTATGCCACCGAGCGGCTGGGTTTCCCCAATTCGGCGATCGGGGTGTTCATCGTGGCGCAGACGGTCAGCTCGCTGCTGGGGGCACTGCTGCTGGGCGGGCTGGCCGACCGGCTCGGCGCGCACCGCGCGTCGCAGCTGGGGATGCTGATCACCTTCAGCGCGCCGCTGCTGGCGCTGATCCTGTTCCTGACGAACACCGGCCCCGGCAGCCCCCTGCGCTACACGCTGCCCTGGGTGTACCTGGTGATCGGGCAAAGCGCCAACCTGTACCTGATGGGGCACACCAACTACACACTGGACATCGCCCCGCGCGGGCAGACCGGCCTGTACGTGGGGGTGGTCAACACTTTCAGCAGCCTGGGCGTGTTTGGGCCGCTGTTTGCGGGGTGGCTGCTGAGCCGGACGTCGTATGGGGTGGTGTTCGGGCTGGCGGCGGCCCTTGGGCTGTGGGGGCTGCTGCTGACGATGCGGATGCCGGTGGGGCGGAGCGTGGAGGAGGCCCCCTCGACGGTCGCCTAGCGGGGCCTCAGTGAATGGCAAACCTCAGAATCCCTAACCACCACCTCTGGTGGTGGCTTCTTCGGGATTTTGTCCCTTCGGGAACCGGTTTGCTTGACACTCCATCAGGGCTATTGCCCTGCGGGCCTGCGGCCCGTCCATTCATCCCCCACCTCTGGTGGGGGCTTCCTGGAAATGGAGTGAATGGCGTCGAAGTTGACCCGTTGGGGGGCGATCAGGCAGGTGATGCGTGTCTCACGCTGGCGCTGCTCAAGCGGGGCGACCTCCCCGTAGAAGTGCCGCTTGCCGGTGTAGAGCTGGGTGAGCCGGTCGAGGCACTCCTCTGCCCCGTCCTCGGTGATCGTCACCTCGCCCCGAATCTCGATCCAGCGGTTCGTATCGTCGGGATCGATCACCAGCAGGGAGACGCGCGGATCGGCCTGTACGTTCTTCCCCTTCTGGCGCTCGCGCGTGATGTTGACTCGAACGTGCGTGCCGTCGTAATCGCACCAGACCAGGCTGGACTGCGGCTGCCCATCGGGCATGAGGGTGGTCAGCACGGCGATGATCGGCTCGTCGAGCAGGCTGCGGTGCGAGTCGGGGATGGGGACGGTCATGAGGCGGCACCCTCTCCTTCGCTAGCCCCGAAATCTTTGGCGACGACGTGGGTGGGCGCGATCTTGCACAGCACGGGAACCTCGCTGGCTTCAAGCCCGGCGGGCACGACCTCCCCGAAGTAAGGCGAGCGGCCCGTGTAAACCTCGGAAAGGTGGTCGAGGAAGGCCACTGCCCCCTTCTCACTTATCTCAGTCACGCGGCCCCGCACTTCCAGATAGCGCGAGGTGTGGTGCAGGTCGTAGACCAGCAGCGTCACTCTGGGGTCGAGCCGGATATTCTTCTCTTTGCGGAAGCCGCGCATGGTGGTGATCAACACCTGCTCCCCATCAAAGTCACACCAGACCACGGTCGTCTGTGGCTGGCCGCCGGGCATGAGGGTGGTCAGCGCGGCATAGTAGGGGCCGATCAGTAAGTCCTGGAAGGATTCGGGAATCTGGGCAGGCAAGTCCGGCATCTCGCTGCTATATAGAGGATCACAGAGGATACTTTACACCTGCTGGTGGCTGAGGGCGACCGCCAGGTCTCAGCAGTTCAAAGCAGACCCATAATGATAGGAACAAATGCCCAGTTACTCAAGCCATATACTGTGGTATCTTTGTAATATCTGGGTACGAGATGTTCTGGTAAGATAAAATTACAATGCAGAGAGATTATTGGTATTGGCTGAGGGTATTCTACCAGTCTATAGCACGTAATTCTGTTGGGCTACTGGTTGTATTGACCGTGGTGATCTCTCTGGCTGCATGTAGTGAGCCCGCCTCATCTGCCCCCCTGGAAGAAGAACAAGTTGAGACTGGAGAGCCTGTTGACCAACCACCGGCAACAGGCGTCGACACCGAGCCGGTGAATAATGAAACTCCAGGCGAAACATCCATCCCCACCAGTGTTCCACTGCCAACTGAATCAGCGGGGGAAGCGGGCGA
>JARRJX010000455.1:0-3045 GCA_037388645.1 Chloroflexota bacterium | reverse complement strand
ATGGTGATCATCGCTTCTCCCGATGGTGGGTTATGGTCTGCCGGGGGGTAATTTTAGACGCGGACGGGCTTTTTCTACACATTTCGGTATGAAAACGGCTAGAATGGACTTCGATGATCAAACTAAACACCAACAGAAGAGTTACAATACTCTATCAAAAACCTCAATATATACCCATTTTAACCTTATTCAAACCGAATATAGTACCTCGCTCATATTGACTTAGGTTAGAAACTCATCATACAATTCGAACAAGTGGGCGGAATTTGTGCCCGTCCAGCAGACGATCTTCCCCGCAAGCGTAGTGGAACAGCGAATAGAACCAAGGGCAATTTTTTCATGTATACCAACAATGAGCTGATGTTCCCCCAGTATGTGATCCCCGTGATACGTGACATGCGGGGCGAGGAATGGCAGCGGCTGGCCGACGAGGCCGCCGAACTGCCCGACAACCACCCCAAACTGCTGGCTTTCGTGCTGATGATGATCCGGCTGAACGGCTGCATGGACTGCGAGACGGACAGCTACCGGGCGATGCGCGGCTGTGCGATGTGCGCCACGCAGACGCTTCGGCGTTATAAAGGCTCCGACCAGGAGCTGATCGAGGCCTACGCCCAGGCGCTGGAGGACGTGGAGGAGTTCCTGAAGGAGCAGGCCGAGGAGGACGAAGCCACCGGTTGGCGCGTGGCCTGATCCCGTCCCGCCATACGTTTAGTATTATTCGCCAATCCTGGGCCGCCGCGCCCAGGTTTTTTGCTGCCTCCTGTCAGGGTTGTCAGCCAGCGGATTCGCGGTTGGAAGCGGTCAACTCGCTGACGATCCCCTGACATCGGTTCCCCACACCCCAAATGTACGCTACACTGGAAACAGATTGTGCGTATAAGCACAATAGAGCACGGCCCCGCTCTGGCAGACCGTGCCTCAATCGCGCCGGTGAATCCGGCGCAAAGCCTGGAATGGGTTTAAACTAAACGAGCCAGCATGCCTTGCCCTATTCACAGGCGAGAGGCGCTGGCCGCGATAAAGTAAGGGAAGACAAGACAAACCACATGTTGGAACAAGCATGGCACCACACCTCCATCAAAGAAACCTGCGCCGCCTTGCAGGTCGATCCGGCCAGCGGGCTTGACGAAGGCGAGGCCCAGGCCCGCCTGGCGCGCTATGGGAAGAACGTCTTAAAAGAGCAGCCGCGCCCCGGATTCCTGCACCGGCTGCTCGACCAGTTCAAAAACATCATCGTGCTGCTGCTGATCGGCGCGAGCGTGGTCTCGGCGCTGCTGGGCGAGTGGTACGAGGCCGGGGCGATCATCCTGATCGTGATCCTCAACGCGCTGCTGGGCCTGATCCAGGAGGGGCGGGCGGAGCAGGCATTGGCCGCGCTCAAAAAGCTGGCCGCGCCGGAAGCGCACCTGCTGCGCGGCGGACACCTGATCAGCCTCTCCGCCGAAGAGATCGTGCCCGGCGACGTCGTGATCCTGGAAGCGGGCAACTACGTGCCCGCCGACCTGCGCCTGATCGAGACCGCAAACCTCCAGATCGCCGAAGCCTCGCTGACCGGCGAGGCCGTCCCGGTGAGCAAATCCGCCGGGGAGGTCCTGCCGGAGAAGGTCGGGCTGGGCGACCGCAAGAACATGGCCTACAAGAGCACGATCGTGACCTACGGGCGCGGCAAGGGCGTGATCGTGGCGACCGGGATGGGCACCGAACTGGGCCAGATCGCCGAGATGATCCAGTCGGTGGACGAGGAGCAGACGCCCTTGCAGCGTCGCCTCGATCAGCTTGGGCGCTGGCTCGCCTACGGCTCGCTGGCGATCTGCGGGGTGGTGTTCCTGGTGATCTTTGGCCGGGCGGCGAGCGACATCGCCGCCGAGCTGAGCCTGACGAGCGTGGGCGCATTCTTTGGCGCGCTGAGCCACCCCTCGCTCCAGGCGGCGCTGCGCGGGGCGGCGGTCGATGCGTTCCTGACCTCGGTCGCGCTGGCGGTGGCCGCCGTGCCGGAGGGGCTGGCCGCAATCGTGACGATCAACCTGGCGCTGGGGATGCGGGAGATGATCGCGCGCAACGCGCTGATCCGCCACCTCCCGGCGGTCGAGACGCTGGGCAGCGCCTCGGCGATCTGCTCGGACAAGACCGGCACGCTGACCCAGAACGAGATGACCGCCGTCAAGCTGTACGTGCCGGACCTGATGGTCGACGTGACGGGGAAGGGCTACCAGCCGGACGGCACTTTCCACCGGGGCGGCAAGAACCTGGACGAAAAAGACCGGCCCGCGCTGGTCGGGCTGCTGCGCGGCGCGCTTCTGGCGAGCGACGCCCGCCTGGAAGCGGGGGCCACGGCGAACAGCGGGGGCTACACAATCGTGGGCGATCCGACCGAGGGGGCGCTGGTTGTGGCGGCGGCGAAAGCCGGACTGATCCGTGAAGACCTGGAGGACGATTTCCCCCGGCTGGACGAGCTGCCCTTCGACTCGGAGCGCAAGCGGATGAGCACGCTCTATCCAGACCCCGCGGGCGAGGATTGGGGCGTGCTGTACGTGAAGGGCGCGCCGGACATCATCCTGGAGCGCTGCGAGCGCTTCCGGCAGGAGGGCGAGATCAAGCCGCTGAGCGACGGGATGAAGGAGCACATCGAGAACGTCAACCGCGACCTGGCGCGCCAGGCGCTGCGGGTGCTGGCCGTGGCCGAGCGCCGCTTCGACAGCCCGCCCGACGCGCTCGATCCGGAGGAGCACGAAGCCGACCTGACCTTCGTCGGGCTGGTGGGGATGATCGACCCGGCCCGCCCGGAGGTGAAACCGGCGATCGAGCGCGCCCGCCAGGCCGGGATCAAGACGGTGATGGTGACGGGTGACTACCCGGACACCGCCCAGGCAATCGCCGCCCAGATCGGGCTGCTGAACGGGAAGGGGAGCCGGATCATGACCGGGGCGGAGCTGGAGGAGGTGAGCGACGAGCAACTCGGCGCGATGATCGACGACGTGGCGGTCTTCGCCCGCGTCTCCCCGAAGCACAAAGTGCGCATCGTCGACGCCTTCCGGGGTCGGG
>JARRJX010000454.1:0-3045 GCA_037388645.1 Chloroflexota bacterium | reverse complement strand
CTCACCCTCACTCAAAAGAAACCAGAAACTTTTACGACCGGCCAACCAGCCGGTTTGCTCAGTAAAGGTAATCCTTAAAGCATTTTGGCCCGCATTGCTTTGGAGCGGTGATTGGCGTTTCAGACCGCTATTGTACTGCGTCGAGCGCCTTCCGCACATCACGCTCGTGGATCATGTTGTGGCGGTAGACCAGCTTGAGGAAGCGCTCCTCCTTATCCACACCAAAATAGGGGTGCCGCCCCACGTGTTCCAGGTCGGAGTCGTCCATCCCGGCCACCCGGGCGACCATCTCGCGGCGGGCCTGTTGGAAAAGGTCGAGCAGCTCATCTGGCCCGCGCGCGCTCAACTGATCGACCTGGGCGGCGTTGAAGGCGTCGATGTCGAAGCCCTCCGGGGTGCCCTCGCCACCGGCCAGGACGTCCCTGACCAGCCCGACAACAGCCCGCTCGGCGGACACGAAGTGGCAGAGCACCGCGTGAACCGTCCAGCGCGCGCCCTCGGTATAGACCTCCGCTTCCCACTGCGCCGCCGCCAGCCCGGCGAAGAAGCCGAGCGTCTCCTGGCCCTTCTCGCGCAGCCGATTGGCGATCTGGCCGGTTAAGTGCCCCATTTATGCCGCTCCTTGGATGATGATTGATACGCCGGGATAGTATAATCCAGGGAGCTGGAGTTGAGTCAAACAGGCGGCCATCGGGCAGAAAGAGAGAAGCAGCGATGCAAAAGTGGGAGCACTGCGAACTGAAAGGGAATTCGGTCATCGTCATGTCACGCGGGGGGCTGCGCCGCAAGGACACCAAGCTGATCGAGCATAACGCCTGGAAAAGCCTGGAGGACGACGGCTGGGAGCTGGTCAGCGTGGTGACCGACCAGGAGGGCGAGTTCCGCTACTATTTCAAACGGCCCGTCGAGTAACCGATCCGGGCTGCACCCGACGCGTGGGGAAGGGAAGGCGATCCGGCTGGGCGCGCCTCCCCGCTGCGGCACGCGCCGGATCACTCAACGGGGCTAGGGGGACCCGCAGGCCGGTTTCCTCCGCCTGGAAGCGGTGGGTGTATTCTCATCGCCTATTGGCGAGCGTTGGCTCAAGAAAGCTCCTTGGGGCATTGAATGGCAGCGGACGCGCTTAAGAGGTTGGCTTACAAAAAGTATACAACGGATTAAGATCGCCAAAAAATCAAGAATCCATACGGATTTATAACCGTTTACTTGCCAAAACAATATTGTCTTTCGTCCTGGCCTGAACTATACATTTACTAGGGCAAGAAACTATCACTTTAGGCTCATTTGAGGTGCCACCATGGTAGTCAGTCGAGCAGCACTACTCCCTTCAATCGGGATCAAACCGCGACATAAGCGCGCCGGCGCGCAGTGGGTTGAACTGGTCACCAAGGTCAGCGCACTCGCCCCCGCCAGCCCGCAGGCGATGGCGCTCACGCTGACCATGCGTCGGCTGCGCCGCTACTGGAACGTGGGCGAACACATGCACCAGGGTGCGATGTGCCCGCACTGCGCGGCGGGGATACTGGAGGTCTTCGAGGGCGACGAAGAAGACCTGCTGGACTTCTACTACAAGAACCTGGCGGACATCACCAACTCGATCAAGCACATGCGCGTGCGCTCCAGGCCGCGCCCGGAAGTGCTCGCCAAGATCGTCTGAGCACCGATAACCGGTATTGAAACCAATGCGGCTGCCTTTCCGGCAGCCGTTTTCGATTCTTGCATACTCTCGGGTTGCTCGACGACCCGACGGGAAGGCCCTATGGCCGAATCCGGCCCAAGCCCGCTGGGCTGGCGGGTGTCGAAGGTTTGTAATTTACCGCACTCGCAGCCTGGGATCAGCCAACTGTCGATAGAACATCGCGCACGGCAGGCCCGTCGAGCACCAGCAGAGACATAAAATCCTTCTGCCGCTTGAGAGTGACCAGATGCAGCTGTGCCCGCCCTTCATTGGGGGCGTTCTGCGTGTGGGTTAGCTCCCAACCCTGTGACAGAAAGGTTAATAATACGTCGCCTGTTGCGTAACTCTGGCTTGACGACCAGTAGCGGGGGGACTGGTTCCACTCAAACATCTCGTTCTCTTCCTACCCCTGTCGACCACACCTCTGTGATCGCTCCACCCTGATTCGATTATACACCTGTTTTTTTGAACGCCGTGTCAAACCTTTGTTAGAAACCATTTAAGATCGTGTATTCTGTATCTATATTGTAATATTTAGAGCGCTTCGTATCTCTCGCTCCTCAACGGAGAGGAGGCAGGCTGGCTCCGCCCCCTCACTCGACCACCTTGTATGGCTCCGGGTCGCCGTCGAACAAGCGCCCATCGGGCATGGTCGCCCCGTCGAGCGAGCTGGCGCTGGCGAGCTGGCGGTGGTGGATGTGTGCGCCCTTGAGGTTGGCCCGCGTCAGGTTGGCGCGGTTTAGCTGCGCCCCGCCAAAGTCGATGTCGCTCAGGTTGGCCCCTGAGAGGTTGGCGCGGGTGAGAAGCGCGTGGCGCAGCGAGGCGCGCTCCAGCTTGGCGTAATTCAGGTTGGCGAAGGTCAGGTCGGCTTCCTCAAGCGTGGCGCGGGAGAGGTCCGCCCGGACGAGCTGGGCCTTGCTGAGGTCAGCCCCGCTCAACTGCGCCCTGGACAGCTTCGCCCCGGTGAGGTCGGCGCGGGAGAGGTCGGCGCGGGTCAACTGGGCGTCCTTCAGGTCGACGTTGCGCAGGTTGCGGCCCGACAGGTCGAACTCGGTCAGATCGTCGGCCCGGCTGCCCTCCGCCCAACCCAGCGCCAACTGGTACTGGATTTCAAGGGGGTCTTCTTCGACCGGCGCTGGTGGCCGGGGTGGCCGCGGTCGAGGTGCAGCCGGAAGCGCCCCCGGTCGTCGAGCAGCCCTTCCCGGAGCCACCAGCGCCGGTCGAAGAAGACCCGCTTGAAATCCAGTACCAGGAATGCCAGGATCACGATAATAGGAGCTTCAACGATCAACGGGAGTGCTTCAAACAAGTCCTTCACCATCTCTATCCTCCGTCTATCTTCCACCCCTCCTCTGAAAATAATCGCT
>JARRJX010000453.1:0-5182 GCA_037388645.1 Chloroflexota bacterium | reverse complement strand
CATCACCGAACGATCCGCCAGTTCACCTACCTTCTCTTACGCTGGGAAAGAGTCGACTTTCAGTCGACATCACAGATTGAGCCTGAGCGCTTTAGCGTCAGGCGTTTCCCGCCCCCATCAGTGGTCGGGCGAAATATTGAACCTTGATTAACCTGCGGCGGTGGTTGGCGCTTGCAAGAGCACGCGGATTCTCACAGCACAGGCCGCCGGGCGTGCCAGTCGGTCGCCCGCTGATAGGCGTGCGCCACCCGCAGCAGCGTCTTCTCCGAGAGCGCCACCAGTTGCATCCCGATCGGGAAGCCCTCCGAGAACCCACACGGGATCGAGAGCGCGGGCAGGCCGCTCAGCGAGATCGGGTAGGTGAAGCGCAGCAGTTGGCGCACCGCCTCGCTGCCGGTGCTGCCATCGATCGGGTGGGAGGCGACCGGCACGGTGGGCATCGCCAGCACGTCGATCTCCTCCGCGAACAGGGCGCGCAGCTCCCACTGCCACGCGGCCATCTGCCTCAGCGCGCGGATGTAATCGACCGCCCGCTGCGCCATCCCGCTCTCCAGCCGCTCCCGCACGTCCGCCCCGAATCGCTCCGGCTCGCTCTCCAGCCGCTCTTTGTGGAAAGCTGCCGCCTCCGAGAGCGCGATCACGCCTGCTATGCCGCGTATCTCCTCCACCATCGGCAGCCCGATCTCGACTGTGGGCAGGCCCAGGTCGGCCAGCCTGTCGACCGCCCCCCGCACCGCCGCCACCACCTGGAGGTTGCTCTCCAGCCAGAAGAAGTCGTCCACCGGCAGGCCCACCCGCAGCCCGTCGGCGGGCTGACTGAGGTGGTCGAGGTAGCTCCCTCCCGATGCCGACTGCGGGTCGAGCGCGTCCATCATCAGCGCCACGTCGAGCGTGGTGTGCGTCATCGGCCCGACTGTGTCCAGCGAGGGCGTCATCGGGATCACCCCCTGCGTGTTGAGCAGGCCAATCGACGGGCGCAGGCCGGTCAGCCCGCACAGCGCGGCAGGCTCCCGCACCGAGCCGCCTGTATCTGTCCCCAGCGCCCCCAGGCACAGCGAAGCGGCCACCGCCGCCGCCGAGCCGCCGCTCGACCCGCCGGGGCTGTAGTCGACGTTCCACGGGTTGTGGGCCGGGCCGTAATGCGGGTTGACCGTCGTCGCGCCGATCGCGAACTCGTGCGTGTGCGTCTTGCCCAGGATGATCGCGCCCGCTCCCCGAAGCTGCTGCACGACGAAGGCGTCCTCCTGCGCGACGTTTTCCCGCAGGAAGTCGCTGCCCGCCGTCGTGCGCGCCCCGGCCACGTCGATCAGGTCCTTGATCCCGACCGGAATCCCATGCAGCACGCCCCAATCCTCCCCCCGCCGGATCGCCTCGGCGGCGTAGCGCGCCTGCTCCATCGCCTCGTCGCCGGTCACCGTCAGGAAGGCGTTCAGCGCCGGGTTCAGATACTCGATGTGCGCCAGACACGCCTTGACCAGTTCGACAGGCGACAGCGTCCCCTGCTTGATCTGCGCGGCGGCGTCGGCGAGGGTGAGTCTGCTGAGGTCGATCTCGGTCATCGGGCGGTCTCCTGGCTTGAAATGCGGCTGTTTGCCTATCCGGGGGTCGCGCCAATGCGATCGCGCGGATGTGCGGATAGGTTACCTATTGTAGTGAGAGTCACCCGTTTGGAAAATGCCGCCCGGCGGCGGGCTGGATATTGACAACCGGTCGGCAGGGGTGCTATACTGCGTTTAGTATTATACCGTCAGTATAGTAGTTGGGTCGGATGAAACCACCGGACATACAGGAATCCCTCCTCCAATGGGAAGAGAACTATAAGCGCGGGCTGCTCTCCTTCTGGATGATGCTGCTGCTCGCCGGGCAGGAGATGTACGCCTACGAGATGCAGGCGGCGGTCGAAGCGCTCAGTCAGGGCACGCTCTCGGCCAGCGAGAACAGCATCTACCGCGCGCTGCGCCGCTTCACCGAGGCCGGGCTGGTGCGCAGCGAGCTTCAGCCCTCCGAGGTCGGGCCGCCTCGCCGCTATTTCTCGCTCACCCCGGCGGGCCGGGAGCTGCTGGAGGCGTTCATCCGCCGCAACATTCTCGTGTTTCAGTCGCCGCCCGTGGCCGAGGCCATCCGGGGGGTTTTAGAGTCGGAAGAACAGGTGGAAGTAAAGGACGGTAAAAGATGAGTGTCAACGAGTTTGAGTTGAAGGACGAGCGCGCCGGGCTGCGGGCCAGGTTGGCCCGGCAGATGGGGATGGTTGTGTTGGCTTTTGTGCTCGGCGCGATGGGCCTGTGCGCGGTCGTGGCGTCTGTGGCCGTGGTGGTCAACCCCTTCGAGCGCGCCTCAGACCTCGTGCTACCGGTGGCCGCCGTCAGCATCGCCGTGCCCCTCGCCGCGCTCGGCCTGCTCGCTGGGGCGTTGTATAAGCTGATCCCGCTCTACGCCCAATACCGGCAGGCCCGCCGCCAGGACGAGGACTTGTTCCCCTAGGCCGGGGTCGGATCGCCTACCCCGCCCGCAGCGAACGCCTGTGCCGCCGACACCCGCTCCCGGATCGGCGGGTGCGAGTAGAGCAGCAGCACCACCCAGCGCTCCGGGTCGGCGTCGGCCAGGTTCTGGTTCGCCAGCCTGGTCATCGCGTCGGCGAAGGCGTCCGGCTTGCGGGTGCTTTCCAGCGCGTAGCGGTCGGCCAGCCGCTCGCGCCAGCGCGAATAGGCGTTGCCCAGCGGCATCGCCACCAGCCCCAGCACCCCGCCCACCAATGCCAGCAGCGGCAGGCCCGCCGGATCGGCGATCCCCGCCAGGCCCAGCGCGTTCACCCCCCAGCGCAGCGCCAGCCCCGCCGCCCAGAAGGTCAGCAGCGTCAGCGCCGTGTTGAACGCGATCCCCAGCGGAACGTCTTTGTGGATGTGGTGGCCCAGCTCGTGGGCGAGCACCGCAGGTCGTCGTCCTCCAGCGGCGTGAACTTATAGAAGAGCGGCAGGATCAGCACCGGGGCCAGCGAGGAGAGCACCACCGTGAAGAGCAGCATCACGCCCCCCGCGTACAGCCACCACAGGTCGGGGGCCGCCCGCAGCAGCCAATAGATCACCTGGAGCAGGCCGATCCCCAACGGCGCGGAGATTGCCAGCCCCTTGGCCTGGTCGCCCACCCAGTGCCAGAACGACTGGTTGCTCTGCCCGAAGCGATGCGGCAGCGCGAATCCGCTGTAGTACGAGAGCGGCAGGTCGATCAGCGTGTAAGGAACCGCGAATCCGATCGCGTAGAGTATCAGCGCGACCGCCGGGGCGTGCGAGATCGTATCCACCCAGCCGCGCAGCGCGACGCTCCACCCCAGCGCCAGCCACAGGATCACGTAGATCCCGCCCAGCGCCAGGTCGACGACCATCAGCCGCCGCCGGATGCGCGCGTACTGTCGGGCCTGCTTCTGGCGCTCGGCGTCCAGGGTAGGCGGTGCGGGCTGCTCGCTCTCCATCTATTTTCCTCCGTTCTGGTACAGGGCGGGCTGCCGGAAGGGGGCCAGGGCCAGCGCCAGCATGTGCTCGTAGGCGCGCTGGCGGTCGCTCAGCCCGTCGGTCAGGATTCCGACCGCGCCCTCCTTCCGTTTGGTATCGTGCTCGCCGGTCACCTGGTCCATCGCCTCGCCCAGCTCGCGCCCGGCGCGCACCATCCCCCCCACGGCGGGCGGCAGCAGCACGTTCACCCCGCCGCCCAGGCCCAGCCGCCCCGCTTCGTCGACCACCGCGCACCACGCGCAGGTCATCAGGCCGTGCTCGGTTTCGATCAGGCCGCCCTCGAAGCCCACTCCATAAGCCGCGTCGGGGATCAGCGCCGCGCGGGCGCGGTTGATCGCCCCGGTGCGCGTCTCTTCGTCGCCCCAGGGCTGATCGGGGACTCCCGATTCGACCGCCACCCCCGCCACCTCCGCGGCGGGGTCGAGCAGCGCAAACACCGCCTGCGCGGCGGCGATCTTCACCGGGTTGGTCGAGCCGACGATGATTTTCATAAGCCGGATTCTAGCGAGTCGGCGCGCGGCAAACAATGCCCGCGGCGGCTACCCCTGGAAGTGCCGGGCCACCTCCGAGGCGTAGCCCACACCGATCCGGTGGGCGTTGGCCGCCAGCCAGTCGCTCAGCCGGGTCTGCCCGGTCGGCTCCTCCTCCGAGATCAGCAGGTCGCCCAGCAGGCCCTCGATCTCGTCCTGGGTGAGCAGCACGTCCCCCACCAACCGGCTGATCACCCGCGAGAGCAGATAGGCGGCCTGGGGCGGCGTGTGGACGACCAGCGCCTCGCTCCCGATCTGCTGCTTGACCAGGTGCACCAGGTCGGCGAAGGCGTACGTCTCCGGCCCCACCGCGTCGACGATCACGTTCTCATCCCGCCCCCCGACCTCCACCGCCAGCCCGGCCAGGTCTTCCACGTGGATCGGCTGTAAGCGGTAGCGCCCCATGCCGGGCACGGCGAAGGCTGGGAAGCGCCTCAGCAGCCAGGCGATGTTGTTCAGCAGGATATCCTCGCCGCTCTCCCCGCCGAACAGCACGGCGGGCCGCAGGATCGCGTAAGACAGTCCCGATTCGATTAACGCCTTCTCAAGCTGCGCCTTCCCCTTGAAATAGGGGAGGGGCGAGTCGTGCGAGGGGTTGGTGATGCTGACGTGCACCACCCGCCGCACTCCGGCCTGGCGGGCCGCCTCGAACAGGGCGCGGCTGGTGGCGACCGCCTGCTCGTGGGTCATCTCGCCGTAGGGGAAGCGCACCCAGTAGGTGTTGTAGAGGGTGTCGACCTCCTCCAGGCTGCGCGCCAGTCGGTCCGGGCGCTCGAAATCGTAAGGTCGGACGTCGACCGGCCCCTCGAAGGGCAGCGGGCGCTCCGGGTGGCCGGTCAGCGTCATCACCCGGCGTCCATTCGCCAGCAGGCGGCGGGCGATGTACTTGCCGCTGTAGCCGGACGCGCCGGTCACCGCGTCGAGAACGGATGGGGAAGCAGTCATTAGACCAATCCTTTCCTCTGGCTGGGGTGCTTTCGTGATGTGGGGTGCAGGGTTTTGATCGTTCACACGATGTCGATACCCTCAATTGATTGTATACCCGTACGCTCAGGTCGAGAAAAACGAGCGGGCAAATTATGTGGAAAGCGCCGGTCGGAACGTCGATCCCTGAGCCAAACGCCTGATCGAGGCTGGGCTGCCCAG
>JARRJX010000452.1:0-3054 GCA_037388645.1 Chloroflexota bacterium | reverse complement strand
CTTTCACTGATATAATTGCGTTCTCACAAGGACAGTCAGACCGGCCCAGGGCGCAAAATCGGTTCGCCGGGCTACCTGAGTGGATGAGTTGATTGGGTGTTATGTGCGGTTCGGCGTCAGTCGAGGGCCTTGCTGTAAATCCGGTGGCGCTTGTAGATGTCGAGCGGCAGCAGTGCTTCGAGGTCGGCCAGCATGCGGGTGTTGTCCTCCTGCACCTGCACCAGGTCGACGTGCCGGAACTGCGGGTGGTTCATCAGGATGTGAAGCATCTCGTCGTAGAGCACAGCGTTCGCTCCACCCCCCTGGAACTGGGGCAGGATCGCGTTCCCGTTGACGTTCAGCCAATCGGTGCGGCGGCGCTCGCGCAGCAAAGCCAGCCAGCCGAAGGGCCACATACGACCCTTGGTGCGCTGGAAGGCCGCCGAGAGGTCGGGATAGGCGAACTGGAACCCGGCCACCTCGCCGTCCTTGAGGATCACCTTCATCAGGCGCGGGTCGGCGATGGTGAACAGCCGCGCGATGATCGCGTCAAGCTCGCCCTCCGGGATGGGCGTGTATGACCACAGCTTGACGAACGCGCTGTTGTAGGCGTCCTTGAGCGGCTCGGCGTAGGCGCGCAGCTCGGCCTTGCTGGTGAAGGTCGGCACGCTGAAGCCGCGCCGCTCCCGGATTCTCCCCGCAATCCGCCCGATCCGCTCCGGGTAGACGAAGCCCTCCACCGCCGCGTAGGCCGAGAGGTAGTCGATTTCTTTCACCATACCGCCTACTTCCCACTGCCGGACGTAGTAGGGCGGGTTGTAGGGGATGCCCAGCGCGGGCCGGTGCGCGAAGCCCTCAACCAACAGTCCCAGCCCATCGCCTGTCATGAACCCTTTCGGGCCAACCAGCCGGGTCAGCCCGCGCGCCCTGGCCCATCCTTCAGCGGCCTCAAAAAGCGCCCTGGTGACCCGCTCGTCGTCGACCGCCTCGTAAAGGTAGAGCAGCGCGTCCCGCTTCCCCCGGAAGGCGTTGTGCGGGCGGTGTTCGAGGACGGCCAGGCGGCCCACTGCCCTCCCCCCCTCGTCCCGCGCCAGGAAGAAGGCGGCCTCCGAGTGGCGGTAGAAGGCGTAGTCCGGCCTGAATCGAGCGCGCTCCCCCGGCAGCAGGGGCGGCACCCATTGGGGAACGTCTCGGTAGAGGGTGAAAGGCAGGTGGAGGAAGTCGCGCACGTCGCGGCGCTGGCCGGGGCGGGCTTCGGCGTTGAGTTCGACGATGTTCATGGCTTGGCGTGGGTTGGCGGTGCTGTTAGGAAAGCCGGTCACTCTTTGGGCAGCTCGGCCAGGGGAATCCAGACCTCGACCCCGGTCTCTTCCTGGACGGATTCGGCCAGCTTTTCCAGCCCGTGCAGTTGGAAGGCGCTCTTTTCGTCCACCGGGCGGCCCAGCACGACCAGCGTCGCGCCCTCCTCCGCGATGGCGGCCTTCAGCTCTTCGGCGAAGCGCCCGTGCCGGATCACGTAGCGCGCCTCGACGCCCTCTTTCCCGGCGCGCTCGACCGCCATCGCCATCAGGAAGTGGGCCATCTTGTCCATCTCCTCCGAGACCACGTCGGAGCGCACCACGAAATCGGCCTGGGCCAGGAACTCCAGGTCAAACGCGTAAAAGAACACAAGCTCGTCTTTGCTCTCTTTGGCCCGCCGGATGGCGGCCTCCTGGGTACGAATGCTGGCGTCTCCACCACGTGTCGAGCATAAAATCTTGCCCATGCTTGGCTCCTAGAAGCGAATAAACAGCCAGATACAGCCCAGCGCCACCGTCACCACGACCGATGGCAGCCCGACCGACACGAATTTTTTGAAGGTGATGGGATAACCTGCCCGCCCGGCGATCCCGGCGGTGACCAGGTTGGCGGAGGCCCCGATCAGCGAGGCGTTCCCGCCCATCGCCGCCCCGATGGAGAGCGCATAGAACAGGACCATCGAGTTGGCACCGGGCACGCTCTTAGTGAGGTAGCTGACCACCGGCAGCATCGCCGCCGCAAAGGGGATGTTGTCCACCACCCCGGAGAGCAGCGCGGCCATCCAGGCCACGATCAGGATGCTCGCCACCAGGCTCTGCCCCACCACGCCGCCTATCCCGACCGCGATGATCGAGATCAGGCCCACTTCCTGCACCGCTCCGATCACCATGAACAGGCCGATGAAAAACATCAGGGTGGTCCAGTCGACGACGGCGAGCATCTCTTCAATGTCCGGGTGCACCCAGATCAACATCGCGACCGCGCCGATAATGGCCGACACGGCGGGCACCAGGTGGATCGCCTCGCCAAAGATGAACAGCACCAGCAGCACGGCGAAGACGATCCCGGCCTTGAGCAGCTTGCCGGAGTCCTCAATCTGGGCGTTCTCTTCCAGCTGGTGCAGCAGCCCATTGGAAAGCGCCTCTCCAGCCTTCCCATGCTCCTTACGGTACCTGAGTAAAGTATATATTGTCAAGCCGATCAGCGATAATATCACGCCGGGGGTCAGGTTGACGACGAAGTCGTTGAAGCCCAGCCCGGCGTATGAGCCGATCAGGATGTTGGTCGGCGTGCCGATCAGCGTGCTGATTCCACCCACGTTCGAGGCCAGCACTTCGGGCAGCAGCAGCGAGAGCGGGTCGATGCCCACCGCCAGCGCGATCTGGAGGGTGATCGGCGTCATCAAGAGCATGGTCGTCACGTTATCCAGCATGGCAGAGGACAGGGCCGTGATCGCCATCAGGATGACGGTCAGCAGCCAGATTTTCCCCTGGGAGAGGCGGAACGCCTGGTAAGCCAGCCATTGGAAAACGCCGGTCTCCTCGATGATCGCGATCACGATCATCATGCCCATCAGCAGGAAGATCACATCGAAGTCGACGTATGCCAACGCCTGCTCGAAGTCGAAGATGAACAGCTCAGGCTGGACGGCCCCGCCGACGAAGCTCACGCCAAAGATGACGGCCACCGCCAGCAGCGCGGCCAGCGTCTTGTGCAGCCGCTCGGTGGCGATCAGAACCAGCATCCCGACGAAGGTGATCGTCGCCACCCAGAACC
>JARRJX010000451.1:3081-4598 GCA_037388645.1 Chloroflexota bacterium | reverse complement strand
GTCTGTGAGGTAGGCGCTGACCTTTATCTGGTGGCGCGGGACGATGTGGTCTGCCAGCAGCCGGACGGTCGGGGTGGCGAGCAGGGCCAGCCCATTTTCCCGGGCCAGGCTGACTAATTCCTTCGCCAGAGCCGCGCCCAGTTCAGACTGAGACCACAGCAGCGCCTCGTGATCTGGCGGGCTGAGCCGCACAACGTAAACGTCCGGGGCGATGAGCTGCCCCTGGTCGTTCTGACGGAGGCCGTCTTCCATCGCGCGGGCCAGTTGGATCGCAACCTCGCGGGGGTGCAGCCGCCCGGCAAACAGCCGCGCGAATCCTCCTTCGATCAGGCGTTGTATCTGCTCTTCAAACCGCGAAAGGTGATCCTGCATCATATTGAGAGGCATTATAGCCCACGCCGTATCAACGTCCAAGCTGCGCTTACCCGACTGATTCCCCCCGCAGCCGTGCTAATTTGCCATTGCCGAGTCACCTCGATTACGGTACAATTCGGGCACTTTGGGGGATAGTTTAATTGGCAGAACAGCGGGTTCTGGCCCCGCCAGTAGGGGTTCGAGTCCCTTTCCCCCAGCCAGCAGCACCCCGGTCAATCCGCCGGGGTGTTTTTTGTCCTGAGGTAGGAAAGGCCGTCGGGCAGGTGTCTCCCCGTTATTTGCGCACGTCAGACGTCGCTAGGGCGGTCGGCGTGCATCCGAACACCGTCCGCCTTTACGAGTCGTGGGGGCTGCTCCCTCCGATCCCGCGCGCGCCCAACGGGTACCGGATGTACACCCAAAACCACGTCGACCAGATGCGGCTGGCCCGCCTGGCGATGCGCATCACCTGGCTGGGTGGCACGATCAGAAAGCAGGCGCTTTCCGTGGTGTACAGTGGGGTAGCAGGCGACCTGGACGCTTCGTTAGCACAGGCGATGGCTTTACAAGACCTGATCCGGGCAGAGATTGCCTACGCCCACGCGGCGGTGGATGTCCTGGAGCGTTGGGCGCAGGGGCGCGATCCTTTAAGCGAGCTTAATGCCCCGATGACGATTGGGCAGGTGGCCCAATACATGAGCGTCACCCCCGACATGCTGCGCGGTTGGGAGCGGAACGGCTTGCTCGTCGTCCCGCGCGATCCGGTTAACCGGTATCGCCAATATGGCCCTGCCGAGGTCGACCGGCTGCGCGTGATCCGCGCGCTGCGTAAGGCAGGCTACAGCGTCATGGCGATCCTGCGCATGATGCTGGCCTTTGATCGCGGTCAGCGCGGCGACCTGCGGGTGGTGCTGGATACCCCCCGCCCGGATGAGGATGCCCGGTACGCCACCGACCGCTGGATCAGCGCGCTCGCCGAGGTGGAATCCGCTTCTCAAGCGATAATCGATCACCTTTACGCCATGATGAGCGACCCCCGCTGATCGGGCCTCCGTACTGAAACCGCCCGGCACAAACCCTCCATTAGCCCACCAGGGTTGTATGATGAAAAGTAGATGATCCTGTCGAAGCACTTTGGAGGGTTTAACGGCATGTCACGAACG
>JARRJX010000451.1:0-3057 GCA_037388645.1 Chloroflexota bacterium | reverse complement strand
AGGTTTTTGTGCGAGACTATCGGCCCGCGCCCGGTTGGGTCGCCGGGGTATCATCGGGCAGCGGAGCATATACGAACGGTGTTTGCCCAGGCCGGGCTGTTGGTCGAGGGAATCCAATACGAGTGTGTAGGCTGGCGGCATGGCCGGACTGTCCTGGAGATCGGCGTCGAGCGCCTGGCAGCCGCCGCGAATGTGTTTTCTCCCGCCTGCGATGTGGCCGCGCCGACCGCCGCGATCTGTACCGTGGCCGAGTTGGAAGCGGCAGAGATCGCCGGGAAGATTGCGATTTTGTATGGCGATCTGTCCGCTGCGCCGCTCATCCCGATCAATTGCAAGGTGTATAACACAGACCGCGATCAGCACATCAACCGGCTTCTGGTGTCGAAAAAACCGGTGGCCGTGATCGGCGTTAACCCGAACCCCCCTGCTGTCGATTCGCGGATCGAGGATGCGGATTTCACCATCCCTTCGGCCACCGTTCCCGCCGAGGTGGGGCTGCGCCTGCTCGATTGCATCGGCGCGCCGGTTCATCTCCGGATCGAAGCCGAGCGCGTGCCCTCCCAGGCGCACACGATTATTGGGATAAAGGAGGGAGCCTCCCCTGGCCGGATCGTGTTGATGGCGCATTACGACACCAAGGTCGACACGCCCGGCGCGTGGGACAACGGGAGCGGAATCACGTCTTTGCTGGTGCTGGCCGAGACGCTCACCCGGAAAGACTTGGAAGTTGGCCTGGAATTTATCGCGTTTGGCGACGAAGAGTACTATGCCTACAGCGACGGGATGTACGTCGACGAACGCGGCAGCCAGATGGCGGACATCATCCTGGCGGTCAACGTCGACGGAGTCGGGCAGCGGCTTGGCACCAACAACGTCGCCCTGATGTCTGCCTCCGAGCCGCTGCGGGAGTTGCTTGACGAGGTGTTGAAGGCTTATCCAGGCGTCATCTGGACTGACCCGTGGCCGCAGAGCAATCACTCGACATTTGCCTGGCGCGGCGTGCCCAGCGTCGCGCTGAACTCAAACGGTGTGATGAGTTTGCTGCACCAGCCGCAGGACACGCTGGTGTGGATGAGCGAGGGCAAACTGTGCGAGGTCGTATCACTCGTAGGCGACATTGTTAACGCGGTTCAGGATAAGTCGCCCGCCTGGACTCGTCCATAGCTGGCTGCCGCTGATCGACAGCCCCGCAGGTATCGAATCTTTCATCCTGCGGGGCAAATTCTTTCGGAAGCCTTCCCGTCGTTGACAGGTTTACAGGTGGACTCTAAAATCCGGGTTGAGTGCAGCCACACACCATTCGAACAGGGGAAACATCTTGCCAGTAGCCAAGCAAGAGCCTCGGCCCGTCGACATCACGTTAGACCGCGAGCAGCACGAGCTGCGTATCAAATGGGCGGATGGAACCGACTGCCACTATCCGCTCGATGCGCTGCGCGAAGCCTGCCCCTGTGCGCTCTGCCGGGGCGGCCATGAATACATGGGGAAAGCGTTCGACCCCGACTTGCGCACGCTTCAGCCCACCAAGCACGTCACCGTGCGTGAGATCACGATGGTCGGCAATTATGCGATTAACATTCTCTGGGATGACCTGCACGACCAGGGCATTTATAGCTGGGACTACCTCTATCGCATCTGCCCTCAGGAGGAGAGGTAGTCTTTGAGGTTGTGCTGGACGGCGTAGGCGGCGGCCTCCGCCCGGTTAGAAACGCCCAGCTTGCTCAGGATGTTGCTGACGTAGTTTCGCACCGTCCCCTCGCCCAGGTATAGCGCCTCGGCGATCTCGCGGTTGGTCTTCCCCTCCGAGACCAGCCGCAGCACCTGCATCTCCTGGTTGGTCAATTCGGCAAAGGCCGAGGCTTCCTCCTCGCGCTGCGCCTTTCGCACCTGTTCGAAGACGCGCTGGGTCAGCGTCGGGTCGAGCAGCGCCTCCCCCCTGCCCACCGCCTCGATGGCCCGCACCAGGTCGTCCCCGCCGATCTGTTTCAAGACGTACCCGGCAGCCCCGGCGCGGATCGCGGCGAACAGCATCTCATCCTCGGCGTATGAGGTCAGCATGATCACGTTGCTCTCAGGGTGGCGCGCCGTGATTTGCTGGCAGACCTCCACGCCGCTCATCCCCGGCAGGCGAATATCCAGCACGACGATGTCCGGCTCGTGGATGTCCACCTTTTCCAGGGCTTCCTTGCCATTGCCTGCCTCAGCCACCACCTCAAAACTGGGATAGCGCTCCAGCAGGGCGCGCAGCCCCATTCTGACCACCTCGTGGTCGTCGACGATGAGAATTCGCTGTCGTCCCATGTGGGGAAGCTCCATGTCATTTCAACCTTTTGCTCAGTATACCGGGCGCGTTTGATAATGGCTAACCAAGTACACCCTCTTGATGTAGAATAGTGGCGCTCCGGAGTGGTTATCCAGGCTTCCACGCCAGATTCGTCGAGGGAGGTTGCGGATGGACAAAGCGGTCATTTTTGATTGGGGCGGCGTCTTGGTGCGCACCACTGATTATAGCTCTCGGCACGCCTGGGATCACCACCTGGGGCTGCCATCTGGCGCGGTCGAGTCAATCGTGCATGGCATCCCGGCCTGGGAGGAAGCGCAGCGTGGGATGATCACGCCAGAGGCGTATTGGGAGGCCGTTCGGGAGAGCCTGGGCCTTGACTCAGAGGCGCTGGTCACCCTGCGGGAGGATTTCTACATGGGCGACCGCCTGGACGAAACCCTGGCGGAGTTGATCGTCGATCTGCGCGGGCGGGGTGTATTGATCGGCCTGCTCAGCAACGACACCCTCGACCTGTACGACACGCTTGCCGCGTTCGAGTTGGAGCCGCTTTTCGACGCGGTGGTGATCTCCGCCGGGATCGGCCTGATGAAGCCCGACCCGGCGGCCTACCAGGCGGTGCTGGAGCAGTTGGGCGTGGCTCCCCAACAGGCGGTCTTGGTCGATGACTTCCCGGCCAACGTCGACGGCGCGCGCGCCGTCACATGGAGGCGGTTCTCTTTACCCCCGACCTCGACCTGGTGTCTGTGCTTGATCGCTGGCTTTCCGCGTAAGGG
>JARRJX010000450.1:0-3063 GCA_037388645.1 Chloroflexota bacterium | reverse complement strand
GCAGCAAGTGAAGGCAGGTTTTTAGCAGAGATTGAGATTCGGTCATAACTCTACGGTGGTGACTCACCTATCCAGGCCGCAATGCGAGGGGGCAAGGCCCCATGTTCCTCTCGGTAATGATCGAGGAATGCTTGAGTGTAGAGCATATCCAACAAGCGGCGTAAGCCGCGTGTCAGGATGATCTTTCCGGGAGGATTATCCTTGCGCTCTACCCACCCGCCCAGACGAGCCAGGAGTTTCACCTCTTCCCACTCCAACGTGACACCCAATTCATAGAGGAAACCGGCAGCCACCCAGGCCAAAGCCAGGAGCGTACGAATGCCTTCCAGGTCTAGAATCTGAACCTCTTCCCATCCCAGGACGCCTTTGGTGAACTTGAAGCTGTCTTCCACCGCCCAACGTTGGCGATACATGCGCAAGATGCGTACCGCACTCTCGGCATCCTCTACTGGCCAATCGGTAATCAGCAGCCACGGTTTCATGGTCGAGCGCAAGACTTTGACTTCCACTAGCCAGAGATCTTTGTCAATTTGCTCTCCCTCGCCCTCACGCCTCACAGCCGTATCGTAGGTCAGTCGTAAAGGACAGGCCCGAATTTCGGCTGTCACTCTTTGGTGTTTCTTCTTCTTCTGTCGACCGCGCCGTATCACCATCTCCGTTTGGGCACTGGCCATCGGGCGCAGATGCTGCCGAGCTGCTGCCACATCTCCTTCCACCCATTCCCCTTCGATGGTCTGATACGCTACCAGTCGCTCCGTGTGGGAGATGCGGCAAACCACATGCTCTTCTTGTTCCCAGATGGTGCGCCAGACAGCCACATCGTCGAAACCTCGATCCACGATCCAGCTCACTGCCATACGCTCTTTTAGGGAACGCACTGCTCGACTGACCTTTTTCAGCCCGCGCTGAACCTCCATGGGTTCGCTGACAAAGTCCTCTGAGACACTGGAGAACAACCGGTGGTATAGGATGCCCCGCCGACCCGGTGTCACACCCAACACATTCAGTGTCCGATAGCCAGGTACCAACCGGCCATCCAAGTCCTTCACCTGCATGAGGTCCGGCATTTCGTTGGCATACGGTTTGCGCAAATCGGAAGGGTCTGCTATCAACCATAGCTCGTCTGCCTCTGACCCAGCTAGATGTTCTACCCCACGTTGGCAGAGGGTGTCCACTAAATGCTCTGCATCCAGATCTGAGCGCTTGGTACTCTCCCCTTTTGCCAAACGGATCACCCGTTGCGCGCCATCTTTGGCTGCTGACAAAACAGGAGAATGGGCTGCTATCTGCTGACAGACCAGGCTTCCAGCGTTGATCATCCCTCGCACTATCTCGCTGAAGGTCCTGCCCGTTCGTCTGTCGCCAATCAAACTGTCAAAGTGCGCCAAGTACTCTGCAAATGGAGCTTGCCCTGCGATTCCCTGTGTCACGATGAAATACCTCCTCTTGAGAATGGTTTACCTCTATTATACCATTCAGAGTTCGGAGATATTTATGACCGAATGTCAGTGCGGTTGGGCCACGCATTCGGTCAGCTTATGCTTTTGTCTCTGCCCAGGCATTGTGCTATACTTGCGCACGAAAAGCAAAGAGCTGAACGATGGAAGAAAATACCAGGATCATCTTGTACCGAACCGTCTGGTGCTCGGGCACGTGGTTTGCCCGTCGCCTCCTAGATGAGCATCAGATTTCTTACCAATGGGTCGATATCGACCAGGACCCGCGGGCGGCCGCCTACGTCGAAGAGATCAACAGAGGGTATCGTAGCGTGCCGACGATTATCTTCTCCGATGGCTCGATCCTGGTCGAGCCATCGCAGTCTCAACTGGAGCGTAAGTTGGGGGCGTTGTTGTTCCCTTACGATGCCGGCATCGACAGTGGTGTTAGCTACACGTCCCCCCAATCTGCCGGCCGCGGGTCCTGAGGGGATATTCACGATCGAGGGTGAACCGTTGCTGGCGGATGGCAGCGTTCCGCCTCTGGGCACGTTCACCTTCACGCGCCTGGATGGCTGACGGTTTTACGCTGTGCTTCCCATGCCTTGGCAGCGGTGCTGGCCAGCCGCTGACCGGCTAGGCCGGCGGTGCCAAAGGCCAGGGGAAACCACGGAGGAATGCCTAACAAGGTGGGGTTAGCGTATTGCCAGACGCCGGAGCGGGTGAATGCTATCTCTGCCAGCGTCCCAAGCACGGCGAGGATCAAGAAGAAACTCACGTCGTGCCGCTCGTGCCACAGTGCCAGGGCCATCAAACACTCAGCAACTATGACGGCTAATAGGAGCGCGTTATTTCTCCAGAGCAGCGCAATGGAGACAACCAGCAGGCAAAAGATCCCAGATTGTACGGCGAGTTCAGTCCATAGTTGTTTCGCAAGCCTCATTGTTTTGAATACCTCTCCTGATCGGCGTGGTAGCTATTTTACCAGAAAGAATATGCCAGGCAAAGGAGAGATACACCCGTAATCCACTGGCGAGTTGGCATTGAACCGCGACGTGGTACAATAGAGCATCGAGCGGCAAGAAGGGAGACTTGGATGCGCGAACTGAGCGTAGCTGCTGTTCAAATGGATGCCAACCCAGCCCCGACAGCGGAGCGGTTGGCCAGGGCCGAGCCACTTGTCATCAGGGCAGCGCAGGCCGGCGCGCAGTTGATTGCCTTGCCGGAGCTCTTCAACACTGGCTACGCCTACAGCGATGAGAACCACGCACGTGCTGAACGGCTCGGCGGCCCGACGACGACCTGGATGCGCGAAACCGCCGCGCACCTCGACGTGCATCTGGCCGGGACGCTGATGCTGCTGGAACAAGGCGATATCTACAACGCCCTGCTGCTCTTTGCCCCCGATGGCCGGATGTGGCGTTACGACAAGAATTATCCCTGGGGCTGGGAGCGGGGCTACTTCCGTGAGCCACACGGTAGCCGCCGCACCGTGGTCGCCGAGACCGATCTGGGAGATTTTGGTCTGCTGATCTGCTGGGACCTGGCCCATTGCGGCCTGTGGCGGCGGTACGCAGCCCGCGTCGATATGATGGTGATCTGTAGCTGTCCTCCCCAGGTCACCGAC
>JARRJX010000449.1:0-5928 GCA_037388645.1 Chloroflexota bacterium | reverse complement strand
TCCCCCCAGGCAGACATCGCCGCTTACCGGATCGTTTCCCGCTGGGACATCAACCCGATCACTTATTCTATCGTCAACTGCCCATCATCGGTGGATTGTGACGCCGCACACGCAGCCGCCCAACAGGCTGTCGAGGCCTGGGATGAAGTCTCCGGCCTTTCCCTGGAACCCGTCCCGCAAGACGGAGATATCGTCATCCTGTGGGCTTCCGGATATCACGGCGATGGGTTCCCGTTTGATGGGCCGGGCGGCATTCTGGGGCACACCTTTTATCCCCTGGAATACCTGGGGCCGTGGGCCGGAGACGTGCATCTCGACATGGACGAGCAGTGGACGCTCGACGCGCCAAACGACGATCAGACCCATCTGCCGACGACCGTCATGCACGAAGTGGGCCACGCGCTTGGCCTGGGTCACAGCCGTGACCCTGAGGCTTTGATGTGGGCCGAATACGACGGTGTAAGACCCCTGGCGGCAGACGACATCGCGGGCATCCAGGCGCTCTACGGCCCTCCAGAGCCTGCACCCGAACCCGAACCGTCACCCGAAAGCCCCGAACCAGCGAGTCCGGTGACTGCAACCGCCACCACTACCATCCGCCTCCGCTCCGGGCCGGACGTGTCTTTTGAACAGATCGGCCTTCTCCCTCTCGATGCCGAGGTGCCTGTCACAGGCAAAAATGCCGATGGCTCCTGGCTGTTTGTCGAATACGAGGGGCTGCAAGGTTGGGCCGCTGGCTGGTTGATGCGCATCAACGGCGACCTGGACGGTGTCCCGATTCTGGATATGCCCCAGGAGGATGCAGTCCCTACGGCAGCCTCGGAATCGACCGTCCACATCCGCTCCGGGCCGGGAACGGAGTATTCCCTGTTGGGCAGCCTGCCCCCCAACGAGAGCGTTCCGGTCGTCGGGCGCAGCGAGGCAGCCCCCTGGCTGTTGATTGAGTATCAAGGCATTCAGGGATGGGTTGCCGATTGGCTGGTCGCCGTCGAAGGTGATTTGAGCCTGGTTCCCGCGAGATGATCCAACACGATTCCGGCGAAGCTGGTCGCTAGCGCGCCACGGTCAACAAGACAACGACGAGCGTACCGATTACCAGCACGACCCCCACCGCCAGAACGATAGATATCGTTCGCTTCTGGCGGCGCTGCGCCTCAAGGCGCTGGGCCAGCAGCCGCTCACGCCGCTCACGCTCCTCTTCCTCCAGCTGCTGACGCTGAGCCTGCATGTACTCCGCATCGTCCTGTTTGGCTTCTACCATGCGCGCGGCGCGCACGGTGGAGGCATGCTGCGATTCATAGTTTCGTGTGGTGATTGATTCCAGCGTGTCGAGCACCGCCGCACAGCGCTGGCAGTGTGTGTATCCTGGGGGATTGTCATGGCCGCACACCGGACACTGCTTGCCCAATGCGGCACCACACGATTGGCACCAGCTGGCATCAGAGGGATTCTTTGTGCCGCAGATATGGCAGATTATCTCTTCTCTGGGAGAGGCGTGAAGCGTCCCACAAAATGAACAGATCAGATTACCTTCGTCGTCGTGGACAAATTTACTCCCTCCGCAGGAAGGACAGGTGATACGTTTTAGAGCCACGCTTTTACTCCTGGTCACGGGAAACCGATTCTCCGCCCGGCACCTAAAAATTTCTAACTGACGGCAGCAATAGATGTGTTATACTGGTACATAACTTTGTTAAGAAATCGATCCGCAGCTTCCTTGATTGCCTTGCCGAACACCACGGGCAGTTGATGACATTGGACTTGCAATCCTGTAAAAGTCATATAGACTGATGGCATCAAGTTGATAAAGAGATGGGCGATCATTTCTTTTCCCAACCGAACTCAATCACTGCTACCATCAGACATGAACTTAACGCTTACAACACGGGGGAACCGCACAGCCATGTCATATCGAATACTTGTGGTCGATGACGAGGTGGGTGCATTGACATTGATCGGCATCATGTTGGAACGCGGTGGCTTTGAAGTTCTCAAAGCCCAGGACGCCTACGCAGCTCTTGATTTGCTGAAGGCAGACACGCCAGACCTCATCATCCTCGACGTGATGATGCCTGGGATGGACGGTATCGAATTGTGCCGCAGGTTACGCGCAGCACGCGCCACTGCAAAAACCCCGATCCTTATTCTCTCGGCACGAGGAGACGCCGAAGCGATCCACCAGGGCATGGATGCCGGTGCAGACGATTATTTGCTAAAACCCATTCTACACCACGACCTCATCACGAAGGTAGGCGGCATGCTCGACGAAGCAGTTAAGGCTGACTGATCGGTAGCCGCCCCACCTGAAAGCGACAGATCGCCTCTTTGCCCAATTACCCCTGTTCAGGGGTTCCACCTCTCAAGTACATCAAGAGCTTCGTCGGTCGCGATGCGTGCCAGTGCCTCGGCTGCCACATCACAGACGCGATCCCCTGGGCCGAACATGCCGCCCTCGTTGTCACCAAGGAGTCTCTCCAGGGACGGCACCGCACGCGGGTCGCGGATTTGCCCAAGCGTCCAGGCTGCCGCACGGCGCACGGTTCCATCCCGGCTTTTCAGCGCGTCGATCAGGGTCGGGACGGCGACCTCCCCTAATTCAACACACGCACGCCAATCACGCGCGGCGATGCGGTATTCGGCCTCAACCTCTGGGTCGTCAGGCACCCACCCGATAAGCTCCAACGCATTGATTATCCCCTCACGCTGCTGGCCGTAAGCCTGCCGCAACACCTCGATCAGGCCCCAGCCATCGGCATCCCCCAGGTCCCACAACCCCTCGGCAGCGGCCTTCCGAACGTGCCAGTCAGCCGCATAAATGCCTTCCGCCAGGCCGCTGGCTGCGAACGGGGCTTGAAACAGCTCAACCAGCCTGACCGCCGCAAAGACTCGTATATTCCGATCCGGGTGTTCCAGGGCATCCTGGCTCTGACGCCATTGAATCACTGCGTCTATCGCCCGCGAAGTCCCAATCCTTTGCAAGATTGCCCTAACCTCTCGCACGATCATTCGATCGGGGTTTCTCAAGGAGCGCTCCAATGCGGGCACAGCGGAATCCCCCATCTCCATCAGGGCGCTGCTTGCCGCGCGCCGAACGGCCATATCGTCGTAGCGCAGCGACTCGACCAGGCCGGGAACTGCCGGCTCGCCGATCTGCGTCAGCGCACGCGCGGCGTCGGCCCGAATGTCGTCGTTGCCTCTCCGGATCGCAGCCAGAAGATCGGGAACAGCGGAAGCGCCGATCCGCGCCAGCGCGTTGCTGGCGGCGAACCTCAACATGGAATCTGTTTCGTTCAGGGCTTCTATCAGCCCGGCCTTGGCAGGTTCGCCAATCTCGCCCAACGCCCAGGCGGCAACCCGGCGCGCGTCGGGGTTGTGCAATGCTTGCAGCAGGCCCTCGATGGTCTCGTTTCCCCCTACCTGGACCAAGGCCCAGGCAGCGTCCCACTGTTTGTCGTAATCCTCGTCCTCCAACCCCTCTAATAAACCGGGCACGGCGCGGTCGTCATGCATTTGAACCAATGCCTCGGCAGCGCGGATACGCACATCTCTGGAGGGGTGTTCGCTGGCTACCCTGGCTAACAGGTCACGCGCTGATGGGTGATCCATATTCACCAGGTTCTCCATGGCGGTTTTGCGCTCCGCCGGGTTCAGGCTGTTAAGCATCTCCTCCGCCCGGCGTATTATCAGCGGCAGGCTGACCGTTTCATCCAGGTGCAGGGCGTCCTCCTGGCTTGATTCAGCCGCCAGTGCCTCGTCATGAGTCTCGGCGCTGTCTGCCAGTGCCTTAAACAGCACACTCCATTGGGGCGAAGTCTGGAAATTGATGTACGATTGCAGAGCCAGGCGAGGATGCAGCGGTGTGTTACGAAACAATATGGGGATGACCGGTATGTTCAGAGCGAGCGCGGTTGCCCATTCGTAGGTTACAAAGTCTGACGCTTTCGCCTCTGGGGACATGACGACCAGGACAGCATCACTCTCACGAATGACCTTGTCGATGTTGTGCAGCCAGGTTAGCTCGCCCTGGAGACGCTCCTCGTCCAGCCAAATATCCAGATTGGCTTCCTGCTTGATTTGTCCTACCAGAAGGTTGACAAACCGAATATCCTTGGGATGAAATGAAAGGAAGATGTAACCCATCGACGTCCCTCCTCGTGCTTGCAGGCCCAATAGAAGCGCACGCCAGATTATATTGGCTGCGTATTCATCTTAACACACTTCAAGAGCGGCTAACGCCTGCCTGGCTGTCCGGCGAACGACCGCGTTGTCATCCTTTGAAAGCGCCAGCAACACAGGCTCTGCTGCTTCTTCACACAGGCGGCCTAACGCCCGCGCAGCCGCCTGCCTCAAGGGAACGATCACCTCGCCAGGTCATAGTAGTAGTGAATGATGGTCTCGATCCCTTTATAGAAATGATCCACCACAAAGTTCTCGTTTGGGGCGTGGATGTTGTCGTCGAGGCCAAACCCGATGAACGCCGTTGGTGCATTCAATTCCTTCTGAAGCACGGCGACGATCGGGATCGTCCCTCCTGTACGGGTGAAGACCGGCGCGACGCCCCAGACTGCTTCATAGGCTTTAGAAGCAGCCTGCATCTCCTGGGAATCAATCGGCGTGAAGGCGGGCCAATCTGTTGAGAGGCGGTTGACCTCAACCTCGACCGAGTCCGAGGCGACCCGCTTAACGTGCTCGGTGAACAGATCAGCTATCTCGAACGGGTCCTGATCGGCCACCAAACGCATGCTGATCTTGGCTCCCGCTTCGGCAGGGATGATCGTCTTCATGCCCTTCCCCTGGAACCCACCCCAGATACCGTTGACTTCGCAGGTGGGGCGCGAGCTGACACGCTCGATCAGGCTGAAATCCGGCTCCCCCCACGGCTCCTTGAGGCCGGTTTCCTTCTGCCAGTTCTCCAGGCCATCAGGCACCTGGTTGAGCAGCTCGCGCTCTTCATCCGATATCGAACGCACCTTGTCGTAAAAGCCAGGGATTAAAATGTGGCCGTTTTTATCGTGCAGCGAAGCGATGATCTCTCCCACTACTTGCGCAGGGTTGTGAATAGAGCCGCCATACGAGCCTGAGTGCAGGTCACGCTTTGGCCCACGGACTTTGATCTCCATGTAGGCCATGCCTCGCAGTCCGTAGGTGATAGATGGCTGGTCGGCGCTGATCACCTGGCCGTCCGATATGACGGTCGAATCGGCGGCGAGCCGGTCGGTGTTGGCGAGGACAAATGGGGTCAAATGCTGCGAGCCGATCTCTTCCTCACCCTCGAAGAACATCTTGACGTTAATCGGCAGCTTCCCACCGGACGCCAGTATGGACTCAACCGCTTTGACGTGGGTGAACAACTGTCCCTTGTCGTCGCTGGCCCCACGTGCGTATAGCTTGCCGTCTCGAACCTCAGGCTCAAAAGGTGGGGAGTCCCAGAGATCCAGCGGGTCGACCGGCTGCACGTCGTAGTGCCCGTATACCAGCACCGTCGGCGCTTCTGACCCGGCATCAAGCCATTCCCCATAGACCACGGGATGCCCGTCTGTGGGAAGGATTTCGACGGACTTCATCCCAACCCGGCGCATGTCCGTGGCAAGCCATTCGGCAGCCCGCCTCATGTCCGGGACATGTTCAGCCAGTGTGCTGATGCTCGGTATCCGCAGGAAATCGAACAGTTGGTTCAGATACGTCTGACGGTTCGACCGGGCATGCTCAAGCGCTTCACTCAGCATCTACTCTCTCCATATGCTTCTCGCGAATTCAAAACATAGCGGCGGTGGTATCCGAAGCATAGCCTATGGCGCAGCAGTCAGGCAAGCGACCAGGCAACCTCAAGATCGACGACAAACAATAATAACCGGAAATAACCAAAGAGAAATTAGTACAAAGGTGGGTTTGGCTCGATGATAAACCACATCACGTAAACGCCAATCC
>JARRJX010000448.1:0-3071 GCA_037388645.1 Chloroflexota bacterium | reverse complement strand
CCCACGCGGCGATGGCGTGCACCTTCGTCACCTACCGCGCCCGCTCGGCGGTGCGCGACACGGCCCGCGCGCTGGGCTTCCCTCCCGGCGTGGTGGAGCGGCTGGGCGAGACGCTGGACGCGGGCGATGCCTCTGGCGCCCTCGACGCCAGCGGCGTCTTTGACGCCGAAAGCGTGGAGGAATCGCGCGCGCTGGTGGCCTCTGCGGGCCTGGAGGGGGTCGAGAAGCCATTCCGGCACCTGCTGCGCATCGCCCCCCAGCTGCACGGTATCCCGCGCCACCTGGGCATCCACAACGGCGGGATGGTCATCTCCGGCCCGCCGCTGTGCGAGCTGGTGCCCCTGGAGCCGGCGACGATGGAGGGCCGGGTGGTGGTCCAGTGGGACAAGGAGGGGCTGGAGGGGACGGGGATGGTCAAGATCGACCTGCTGGGACTGCGGATGTTGTCGGCCATCGAGGACGCCGTGACCATCGTCGAGACCCAGACGGGTCAATGCCCCGATCTTGGGGCATTGACCCTGGACGACCCGGAGGTGTACGACATGCTGTGCCGGGGCCACACGGTGGGCGTGTTCCAGGTCGAGTCCCGCGCCCAGGCCAGCCTGATCCCCCGCTTCCAGCCCCGCTCCTTCGAGGACCTGGTGATCGAGATCTCCCTGATCCGCCCCGGCCCGATCCAGGCCCAGATGGTGCACCCCTACCTGCGCCGCCGCGAGGGGATGGAGGTGGTCACCTACCCCCATCCCTTGCTGGAGGACGCGCTGGCCGAGACCCTGGGCGTGATCGTGTTCCAGGAGCAGGTGTTGAAGGTGGCCCGCGATCTGGCCGGGTTCACGCCGGGCCGGGCGGAGCTCCTGCGCCGGGCGCTGTCCCACAAGCACGCCCACGAGCGCGTGGCCGCCTTCTACGACGAGTTCGTCGCCGAGGCGGAAGACCGCGGCGTGCCCCCCAGGCTCGCCGAGCGCGTGGTCGGGCAAGTGCAGGCCTTTGGCGGCTACGCCTTCCCCAAGTCCCACGCGGCCGCCTTCGCCGTATTGACCTACCAGTCGGCCTGGCTGCGGCTCTATCACCCGGCGGCCTTTTTCGCCGGGCTGCTGCGCAACCAGCCGATGGGCTTCTATCCGCCGCACGTGGTCGTCTCGGAGGCGCGCCGGTGTGGGGTCGAGGTGCGCCCGGTGGACGCCGAGGCCTCCCAGCTGCTGGCCACGGTGGAGGGACAGGCGATCCGCCTGGGCCTGGGCACGGTCACCGGGCTGGGGGAGACGGGCGGGCGGAGCGTGGTCGAGGCGCGCCGCTTCGGCCCATTCCGCTCCCTGGCCGACTTCTGCCGCCGCACCAGGCTGGGGCGGCGGGCGATCGAGTCCCTGATCTGGGCCGGGGCCTTCGACGGCTGGGGCGTGCCGCGAAGACAGCTGCTGTGGGACCTGAAAGCGGCGCTGGACGCCGCACAGGGGCCGGATCGGCTGGCGCTGGCGCCGGGGGAGCGCCCGCGCTTCGGGTTCCTCTCCCCGCGCGGCCGGCTGTGGGCGGAGGTGGCCCACACCGGCGTGAGCGCCGGGGCGCACCTCGCGGCGCTGGTGGGGGATCGACTGCGGGAAATGGGGGTGACCCCCAGCGGCAAGCTGCCGGAGTTGAAGGACGGGGACAAGGTGTGGGTGGGCGGCGTGGTCGTGTCCCGCCAGCGGCCGCCGACGGCACGGGGCACGGCGTTCCTGGCCCTGGAGGACGAGGGCGGTTTGATCAACGTGGTGCTGCGGCCGAAGGTGTATGAGGAGAGCGCCACAGTGCTGGACTCGCCGTTCGTGGTGGTGAAGGGACGGCTGCAGCGGCGCGGCCAGGCGATCAGTGTCCTGGCGCGGAAGGTGGTGGCGGTGGAGGTAGGAAAGATACAAGGCTGATCACTCTCAGTCGCAGTTCGCCACATCTCCCCGTCGGGCCGGCAGCCTTACGGCCACGTGACGCAGCCCACCCTTTATACCCCCTGCCCAAGCCTTGTGGCCAGATCGCGCAACTGAATAAAGCTGACGGGTTTGAAGAGCACTAGGTCAGCCTCCACTTCGAGGCCGGCGGCCAGATCCGGATAGGCAGTGGCGATAATGACTTGAGTGCCAGCCAACCGCGTATCGGCGCGAATGTGATGCAGGATCTCTACGCCGGATACGCGAGGAAGCTCCAGGTCTAGGACCACCACGTCCGGCGTCGCGCCGGCCAGCCGCGCCAGAGCGGCGTCTCCAGTCCGGATGATCTCGAACTCGAAACCGGCTTCCTGCAACGCCCGAGCAAAGATGGTACTGGCGTCCTCGTTGTCCTCGATGATCAACGCTTGCGGGCTATCCATAGCGCATCCCCTTCCCGTTCTCCCCCGAGGCCCGTCACCACTCGCCCGTATCCAACCCGGCCGTGATCGCAAACCGCAAACGCCTCAGGAAATCGGTATATCGCCCCTTCCTGTCGGTCTTGTCCCCCAGGGCTTCCAGGACATAGCTCACCCAGCAAGGCCACGTCGTGGGGTCTTCGCTCTCCGCGATCTCGTCTACAACTGCGTCTAGTTGCTTGAGTAACTCAAGTCTTTCGACCACGACGAAGCCTCCTTGACGGCTTTAGCTACTCTCCCCCGCCAAACTGAGGACGGGCGCAAGTGTGTCTCCTTTCCCTTGATCAAAGTATAGGCCCGCTATGTCGGGCTGTCAAACAACGCTTCGGCGACAAATCACTGGCCCAATGGCCGGGCTTCGGTGAGGTCGCGAGGCGCTGGCAGTCACACCTGTTCAGACCTCCAGTCCACACTGGCGCTGGCATCGCGACGACGATCCCAGATGTACGGGATCCTCGCAGACTCCAACGGCCAGCGCCGACCCTGCCAGCTTGCCAGCATGGAGCGGATATGCTATGCTTCCGGTGGTGCGGCGACAGGAGATTCGGGCTCTGTCGTAACGCCCTCTCAGAAGTCAGGACCACCGGCAAAGCCGGTGGCTTGAATATGTGAACCGCTCAAAGCGGTTACTGTGAGCCGCCTTCGGCGGCAACTAGTTCCAAAGGCTCAATTGATCAACACGGCGGTCTTCGTCTTC
>JARRJX010000447.1:0-3076 GCA_037388645.1 Chloroflexota bacterium | reverse complement strand
ATGAGGTCGCCTGAGGCGTTGTATAATTCAGCCGCCGCGAACGCCGTCCTCCGCCTGCTTAAGCCTGCCGCTCCACCCCCCTCACCGGCCTGGCTGGTGGCCGTCAAGCTGCCTGCAATCCTCGCCGATCTCCTCATCATGGGGCAGGTCTGGGCATTGGCAAACGATACCAAAAAGGCGAGGTGGCTGCTGCTCTCAATCGCCTTCAACCCGGCCCTGATCTACTTGAGCGCCTGGTGGGGCCAGCTCGAAAGTATCTACGCCTGTCTGGTGCTGGCCGCGATCCTCGCCGCCGGTCGAGGTCGCCCTTTCCGGGCGGGGTTGTGGCTGGGCCTGGGGGTGATGGTCAAGCTCCAGGCGGGCGTCACCGTCCCGCTGGTCCTGCTGATCGCGGTGGCCCGGCCCAACCCAGGAGATAAGAGCCTGCCTGGCCTGCTCGGATGGCTGCGCGCTGCCCTCCTGGGGTTGCTCAAGGCCGGGCTGGGCATGGCATCGTCGGTTGGCGCTGTCCTCGCCCCTTTCGCTCTGAGCGGCCAGTTGAAGCTGGTCTTGCAGAGGAGTATCGCCCTGGTCGCCTCGCCGGGCTGGCTGACCGTCAACGCCCTGAACGTCTGGTATCTGCTGACCGGCGGGCGCGGCAATTGGGCTTACAACACGCCCTTATCCCGGCCCGACACGCTCACCTTCGTCGGCGGGTTGTCCGCGCGAGAAGCGGGTCTGCTGGCCCTGGCGGTCTGGTCGGCGAGCGTGCTGTGGCTGGGTTGGCGAGCCAGGCCCCACGACCGGCAGGCCGGGTGGCTGCTGGCCGGGGCGCTGCTCTACCTGGGCGTCTTCCTGTTCCCCACTCAAGCGCACGAGCGCTACGCTTTTCCCGCCGTCCCACTGCTGGCCGCGTGTGTAGCGGTATCATCCAATAAGAGTACCAAAGTCGTATGGCAGCATGGGGTGCTTTATGGAATGATAACTATAACGCATCTGCTTAACCTGATCTGGGCTGCGCCCTTTTCGCCGACCCTGGAGACCGCATTCGCCGGGCGGGTCGGGAGCGGCGCAGCGATCGCGCTGTTGATGTGTGGATTATCGATCGGGGGATGGTATAGTTTAATGCAAAGTTGTAAAGGCGCGTGCCCGCCTCTGGCGGAAGGGAGTGCCAATGCGCGAGTCAATCATCCGGGCCATCGAGCTGGCTAACAGCGGACGCCGCGAGGAGGCGATCACTTTACTGCGCTCGCTGGTCCGGCAAAATCCCTACGAGATCGCCGCCTGGAAGTGGCTGGCCTATTACACCCCTGACCCGCAAGAAGCCGTAAGCGCTGCCCAGAAAGTGCTTGAGTTCCACCCCGACGACAACTGGGCCAGGCAGGCCCTGCCCAGCCTCCAGCAGCGCCAGTCGCAGGGGCCTGTCTCGCGCCCCGCCCAACCCCAGGTGCAGCCACGGAAACGGCGCTCCAACGCACCGGTGGCTATTCTCACCGCGCTGATCATCATACTGATCGCCGTCATCGGGCTGCTCGTCCTGCTCTGGATCGGCCTGGACTCCTTCCCCGGCCTGCGGGGGCCTTCTTCGCCGATCCTGCTGATCGGCACGGAGGAGTCGCCATCCACCTCGTCTGGGATCGTCGGCCAGCAAGAGCAGACCCGGCTGGTGGAGACCACGGCAGGGATACAGACGACGGCCACCACGAATTACTATTCAATTGAAGCGAACAGCGTGCCGGGCATTCAGCGGGCGCTGTATTCGCAGGGGCCGCTCGTCAGCGGCGAGGACCACGGGATAGCGCTCACCAGCTACACCCTGTGGGTCAACTGGGGCTTCCTCGAATCGACCCAGTCCTGCACGCTCACCGAGGCGACGGTCAACCTAGATATCGAGTACACCTACCCGCAGTGGGTGCCCACCGGCTCGCCCAACCCGCGCGTATTTGACGAGTGGGATCTTTTCATGCAGCACGTCATCGCCCACGAAGAGCACCACGCGGCCATCGCCCAGACCTGCGCCGAGCAGCTCACCACCCTGATCGAAGGGCTTGAGAGCCAATCCTCCTGCGCCAACCTGGAGGCCAGGCTCAACGGCCTGATCTACACCGTATACGCCGACTGCGAGCAGCAGCAGCAGGCCTTCGACGCTGTCGAAGGGTGTACCGAATTTCCGCTCCCCAGGTAGGCACACCCGCAGTCGTCAGCCCGCCACATACGCCCAAAACTGCCTTGCTGCTCCCCTACCCGCGTGGTACAATGAGCCGGGCCAAAGGAGCGATGGCCGAGTGGTTTAAGGCGGCGGTCTTGAAAACCGCTGTGGCGTTTTTCGTCACCGGGGGTTCGAATCCCTCTCGCTCCGCTGTCCGCCATAAGGGGGAGGTGCCAGAGTGGACGATTGGGGCCGCCTGCTAAGCGGTTGTCGGTGATGAGCCGACCGCAGGTTCGAATCCTGTCCTCCCCGCCTGACTGGAACCATCTCGAACCGTCCAAAGTGGGGGCGGAACAATTCTTCGAAATACTGAGGTTTCCTCAGCGCAAAAAATACGAAGAATTGTCCCCCCAACTGATGGAGGTAAATCGAGATGGCTCTTTTTGATTTACATGCCGATCAATCCGGCGTCATCTTCGATGACTGTCTCACCGCAGAGGCAGCATTGACCTATCACCAGCAGGGCTTGAGTGTTCTACCCCTCAAGGGCAAACGCCCCGCCCTATCATCGTGGACTGAGTTCCAGCGCGCATCGCCTCGGAGATCGAAATCCGCCGTTGGGCCAAAGAGGGCCTGCTCCAGAACGTCGGCATCGTTTGCGGTAAAGTGTTGAACAACCTGGTTGTAATCGACTTCGATGGTCTTGCTGCCTACAGCGCCTTCACCACGCTGTATCCCGCCCTTGCCGAGACCTTCACCGTCAGGACAGGCAGCGGCCAGGGCATGCATGTCTACCTCTATGCGGATACCCTCCCCGCCACCACCAAGGCAATGAATACCCCCATCGGCAACATCGAGCTGCGCGCGGAAGGCTGCCAGGTGGCCGCACCGCCCTCCCTTCACCCGGTGATCGGGAAAGCTTATCAGGTCGAGGAAGCGCTGGACATC
>JARRJX010000446.1:0-6500 GCA_037388645.1 Chloroflexota bacterium | reverse complement strand
AGATGGCTCAGTTACCGTGATGGCGCACCGCTCCGAGATGGGGCAGGGTGTGAACACTTCTGTGTCAATGATCCTGGCCGAAGAACTCGACGCCGACTGGGACTCTATCCGCATCGTGCACGCCCCTGCCGACCCGGTTTATGGCGATCAAGTAACGGGTGGCAGCCAGAGCATTTCGGGTTCCTACGACACCCTGCGCGTGGCTGGAGCGACCGCCCGCATGATGCTGATCATGGCGGCAGCAGACAGGTGGGGGGTAGGGCCGGAGGACTGCACCACGGAAAAGGGCACAGTCCGCAACGGGGACCAGGTGCTTACTTATGGTGAACTGGCATCTGATGCCGCCGCGCTATCCGTCCCACAAGGTGCGGTGATTGCGCTTAAAGACCCGGAAGACTTCACGATAATCGGGACCAGCAAGGGCCTGATCGACAACCCGCAATACGTCAACGGCAGCGCCATTTTCGCCAGCGACATGGCACTCGAAGGGATGCTATATGCGGTGATCGCCCACAGCCCGGTTGTGGGTGGCGCGGTCGTCAGCTTCGACGCCAGCGCCGCCAGCGCCGTGGACGGTGTCGAGCAGGTCTTTGGCGTTTACGGTGGGGTGGCCGAGCTGGCAACTTCAACGTGGGCTGCGCTGAAAGGCCGAGAGGCTCTTGAGATCACCTGGAGTGAAGGGAGGGCCGACCTCTCAACCGAGAGCATCCGCAAAGCAATGGAAGACCGTGTCACGCTGCGTGGTGAAGACGATAACACGATAGAAGCGGTTTATGAAGTGCCTTACCTGGCACATGCCACCATGGAGCCAATGACCTGCGTGGCACACGTCCAGGCCGATCGCTGTGACGTGTGGGCACCCACGCAGGATCGCCACTCGGCAAAGCAAGTAGCCACCTCCATCAGCGGCCTGCCCTCAGCTAACGTGATTATCCACGTGCCGCTGATCGGCGGCGGCTTTGGGCGTCGTCTGCAATCCGATTACGTCAGCGAGGCGGTCGAGGTCTCAGCAAAGGCAGGCCGCCCGGTGAAACTGTTCTGGAGCCGTGAGGATGACATCCGGAACGATTACTATCACCCGTTCAGCTTCAACTATCGCCGCGCCGAATTAGACACGCTATTGATCAGAAGCAGCTCAAGCTTAGCCTCTGGCCTGCAAACCGGGGCCTGGCGCTCGGTTGAAAACTTTCCAGAAGCGTTTGCTACCAACTGTTTTCAGGATGAAGTCGCCGCCAGAGCAGGGATCGATCCCTACGAGCTGCGCATGCAAAGCCTGAGTGAGCGGCAGCAGGGTGTTCTGCAGCTTGCGGCGGAAAAGGCGGGTTGGGGCCAACCGCTCCCCGAAGGACACGCCCATGGCATCGCCGTACACTCCACGTTTGGCGTGACTCACGTGGCGCAGATCGCGGAAGTGTCCATTGAAGACGGTGTGATTCGAGTCCACAAGGTAACCTGCGCCGTCGACTGCGGCAGGGTGATCAACCCGGATGGCGTGATCGCTCAAATGGAGGGCGGCATCATCTTCGGGATGACCGCTGCACTATACGGCGAGATCACGATTGAGGATGGGCAAATCCAGCAGAGCAACTTCAACAATTACAAACTCTTAAGGATGCGTGAAGCTCCTGTTATCGACGTGCACATCCTTGAGACTGATAACAGCCCCAGCGGAATCGGGGAGATGGGTGTTCCGCCAACTGCCCCGGCAATTGCAAACGCCGTTTTCGCCCTGACGGGTAATCCCGTTCGCAAACTACCGATTCGCCTCGATCAATCCTCTTAGGCGCAAAAAACCTATCCGAAGTTCGCAATGCGAACTTCGGATAGGTAGTACCTTCTATTGGAACGCCCACTTACCGGCGATTCGGGTGGGCGTTGACGTCCTGCTCCCAGCGCGTATCAATCTCGTCCTGGTCACAGTCCAACGCCATCATATCCCACTGGCCTGCCGTTACCTCAAAGGTGCGGCTGCGCCCGTTGCGGATCGTCTCAGTTTCGCCCAACTGGTCGTCGCCCCACATGTCGTCACTGGTGGGGGAGATCAGGACGAAACAAATCTCGATGCCGCTCTTGTTGTTGAGGGTGATGGCGGGGTCATTCGAGGGCGGCCCTGAGGAGAAGCTAAAACAGGCAACCGCCGGGATGACCAGCACGACCAACAACACCAACATCCAGAATCCCAGGCGGCGAGGCGGTGAGTGTTCCATGTTCTTTCCCTTTATCAAGTCATCAATAAAAAACGAGCCAGCCCCCATTATACAGAACTTTCCCCACGCATGATATCTAGCCCCGGCGGCCATTCGTTAACGAATCGTAACAACCTGCTCAAGACGGACAGCATCGCCGCCCGCTTCCAGGGGCAGGCGCACGCCGCTCTGCGGATCGTACAGGCCGACCAGCAGCGTATACGCGCCGGGTGGCAGGTCGGCGGGCAGAGCCAGGGTGTGCGGATCGGGGACGCGCTCGTCCGCGCCCCAGGCGGTGGTCGGGTAGCGCCCCGCGCTCGGCGGGGAGTCGGCCTGGGCGGCGATCTGGCCGCCGGAGCCGACCAGATGGACGAACACGGTGTAATCGACCGGCAGCGGCCCGGCGGAGTCCCAATATAAGGTCACGTCGAGGGTTTCACCGGGGGCGAGGGCCACCGCGGAGAGATCGTAGCCCGCCAGCACCAGCCCGCCCTGGAAAACGGCCTCAGCCTGATAGGAAGGTGCGGTGTGGTCGGTGCCCGACAGCCTGACCGTCCCGATCAGCGGATAGTCGATTGGGCGGCCCGCCGCGTCCTGGATGGGGAGACGCTCGCCGCTCTCCAGGTCGTGCAGCCCGGCGAGCACGTCGAGCAGGATCGGGCCTTCGGCGTCGGGCGAGACGGGCACGGGGATCGAATCGGCGATGACCTCGCCCGGCTGCCAGTAGATCGTAGGGTCGTTGCCCAGGCCGGGATAGGTATCCCGCCCGCCCACGCGGGCATCCTCCAAGCCGAACAACTGCACGAAGTCGGTGTAATTGCGGTCGACCTCGGCGAGCGGCTGCCAGTAGAGGGTGACGGTCAGGGTATCGCCGGGATCGACGATGGATGGTGAAATGTCGTAGCCGAGCAGGCGGATTTGATCGCCGACCTGCCAATCGAGCCGGTGGGGGACGGCTTCGGGGGAGACGCGTGGGGCGGGGCGGTAGGCGGGGATCAGGATGCCCAGCCACGCGCCGACGGCATAGACGGCCATCAGGATGCTCAAAATCCAGGCCATCCCCCTGTGCCAGCGGGACGGGATCAGCCTGGCCCAGCCGCCGACGAGCGCGAGGGCGATGACGGGCATCACAGCGTAAATCTGCCGCCCGGTCACCTGGGCGGTGCGCTGTAAATACCAGAGCAGCGCGGCGAGGGTGAACGTCCACCAACTGGCGAGGACGAGAATCCGGTCGCGGCGGATGGGATCACGCGCCGATCTGGGTTTCACCAATCCGACGACCAGGCCAACCAGCCCGCCGATCACGAAGATGTCGGTCAGCGTATAGAGCCAGCCCGGCCCCGGCACGTTGCCGTAGCCGAAATTCGACCAGAAGGTGGTGCGGAAATTGTGCAGCTCGACCCGGTAGGTCGCCAGCGTGAGGGGGTCACGCACGCCCCAGACGGCCCACATCGCGGTCAGGCCGGTGAGGTCGCCGTAGAGGCGCAGGTTGCGCAGCACCCACCAGCCGCAGACCAGCAGGACGCCGCCCAGCAGGATCGCGCCCGCCGTGACGAACAAACGCCAGTCACGCAGCCGCCAGGCGAGCAGCCCGACCGCCAGGGCCGCCGTGGGCAGCAGTGGAGCGGCCCCCACTTTGGTGAGCACGCCCGCGCCCAGCAGGAGGGCGAGCGCGGCCCATTCGGATAGAGCGGGCGGCTCCTCCCGCGAGACGACGTCGACCAGCCACAATCCGCCCGCCGCGCTCATCAGGGCGAGCATGGCGTCGTTGGAGATTGCCGCGCCGGTCAGGAGGAAGTTGGGGGTGAAGGCGGCGACCGCCGCGCAGGCAACGGCGAGCGGTTCGGCGAAGAACTGCCGCGCCAGCCAGTAGGTGAGCAGCACCGCCCCGGCAGCAAAGAGCGTGGAGAAAGCCCGCACCCAATGCACGCGCCGCGCCGCCGGGTCGGCGAGCGGGTGGGGCGGGTGGAGGTACTGGTTTTTATTATCGTGCCCCACCGCGCCGATCTGATAGCCCCAGAAGGGGTTAAGCTGGGTGTGGCGCGCCAGCTCCGCGTCGGAGAGGGGAGCGCTGAACACCGCCGCGATCAGGTAATAGAGCGGGGGCTGGTGATCCTCGGTGAGCGGGCCGGGCACCTCGACCAGCGGCAGGCGATGCTCAAGCTGCAAGGCGCGGACGTACTGGTAGTGGATCAGCTCGTCGGGGGCTTCGAAGAGGGGATTCGAGAGGTTGTAGGCCGTCGCCAGAACCAGGAACAGGAGAACAACAACGGCGGCGGCCCGGTGTTCGCCGATCGACTTCCCCAGCCGGTCGATCATCGACTTGTCCAGTTGGTTGAGCATCGCCTTATCCGCCGCCCAGGACGACGATCGGGATTTCGCAGGGGGTGGGGAAGGTGCCATCGGAGCGCAGCACGACCAGCCGCAGGCGGTAGCTGCCAGGGGGGAGCGAGGTCGAGTCCCAGCTTCCCAGAATCCCCTCGATCACGGGGACGGTGAAGGTGCCGACCACCACCCACTGCCCGTTGGTGCCGGGGCCGTTCAACTCAAACTTATACTGGGAGAAATCCAGGATGTTGGCCTGCCCCTCGACCAGGACCTGGCCGGAGACCTGCTGATCCGGCTCCGGGGAAGTGATGGTCGTGCCGATGATATCGCACCCGTTGGCCGTCTCAGGGGCAGGGGTTGGGGCGTTGGTCAGCTCGGCTTCGGAGGGCGTGGCGCTCGGCTCGGCGGTCACGAAGACGACCGGGGTGGGAGTGGGCCGGGCCTGCTCCCCGCCCAGGTTGGGCACGACGATGTTGGCGATGATGTACACCGAGCTGGAGAGCAGCAGCAGGGTGACGATCGTGCTGACCGCGTTGCTGCGCCTGCGGCGGGCGGCCTCCCGCTCCAGGCCAAAGACGGCGTTCCGCATCTGGCGGCGGGCCTGCACCAGCCCTCGAATCGAAAAGAAGATGCCGACAGCGGAGAGCGCATAAAAGAAGATGTCGATACGGGCGATAAACTCGAAGAGCGTGATCATCGGCGGTGTTTATCTAAAAACCTATCCGTAAATTCGCTCCGCTCATTTCGGATAGGTACAAAAGCAACGATTTACGGATGGACACTAAGCTAAACCCGCCCAACAGCAGGTTTCGTATCAGGCAATCTATCAGCGCGTGGCCGCTACCAGACGGCACACTGCAACCACTCAAACCAGGCCGCGCAGCACGCCGCGCACCAGCGCCTCCAGGCGGGGGACGGCCAGCGCACCGGCTGCGAGCACCTCTTCGTGCGTGGTCACGGCATCACTATCAGGGTCGTCGATCACGATATTCGCGATGGAAGAAACGCCCATCACACGCAGCCCGCCATGATGGGCCACGGTGGCCTCCGGCACGGTCGACATGCCCACCGCGTCCGCGCCTATCGTCCGCAGAAAGCGAACGTCGGCAGGAGTCTCGAAGGAGGGGCCTGCCAGGCAGATATACACACCCTGGTGCAGGGGCAGGCCACCTTCGGCGGCGACCCTGGCGGCCAGCGCCCGCAGGTCGCGGTCGTAGACGCGCGTCATATCCGGGAAGCGTGTGCCAAGCGTCTCGTCGTTGGGGCCGCGCAGCGGGTTGGCACCGGTCATGCCGATCAGGTTGAGGTGGTCGACCAGCAGCATCAGGTCGCCAGGGGTGAAGGAGTTGTTCAGGCCGCCCGCCGCGTTGGTCAGGATCAGCACCTCGACGCCGAGCAGCTGCATCACGCGGATCGGAAGGGTCACCTGGCTCATCGGGTAGCCCTCGTAATAATGGGCGCGCCCGCGCATGACCATCACGGGCACGCCTTCCAGAGTCCCGATATGGAGCTGCCCCCGGTGGCCGACGACCGTGGAGCGCGGCCAGTGGGGGATGTCCTGGTAGGGGATGACGTCCGCCCCCTGGACGGACTCGGCCAGGTCGCCCAGCCCGGAGCCGAGCACCAGCCCGACGCGCGGCTGCTGGCCGGTGCGCTGGCGAACAGCATCGGCGGCGGCCTCAAACTCTGGACGGCCAAAGAAGTTCAACGTCTGTACCTTTCACACACTGAGAAATGACCGGGAATTGACGATCGGCCATCGAACTGGCGGGTTGTGTCGCGTGGGCACCATTATACCTGCCCGCCGGGGGCGCATCAAACCGGGGGGAGCGGCATTTCAGTATTTCAGCTTATCAGCATTTCAGCCTTCGCCCTCTATTCGGGGTCGTGCGCCTCCGGGTCGCGGGCGAGCACCGAGCGTCCACCATCCACCGGCACGGTCGCGCCATTGACGAAGCTGGCCTCATCCGACAGCAAAAAGGCGAC
>JARRJX010000445.1:2220-7741 GCA_037388645.1 Chloroflexota bacterium | reverse complement strand
AGGTCGAACAGATTGACCTCCGGGAAGCGATCACGCAGCTCGTTGGTCAGTTGGAGCGTTGCCGTGCAGCACACCCGCGAGCAGTAGTCGTTGACCCGCCCGTCTTCGTGCGGTTCCTGCACGCCGGGGGTTTCGCGGCTGCCAACACAATGGATCAAGGCGATGGTGTTCACCTCGCGCCCGTGCCACGTCAGCTGCTGACCGTCTTCGTTCAACGCCAGCAGGCGGATCATCTGTGCCAGTGTGACCACCTCCGGGAACTGCCCGTATCCGAACTCCCCCTGACGCGGTTCGTAGGGCCGGAAACCCGTTGCAACGACCACTGCCCCAACCTTCAGGGTATGGAGATTCGGCGTGTTTTCCAGGTCGATCCCCGCGCCGTCAGCGCTCTGGCACGCGCCGCAGCGGGTGCAGTTTGCCCAGTCGATGGCGGGGGCGTTGGGGACGGCATCGGAGTAAGGACGATAGATGGCCTTACGGGTTGTCAGCCCGTAGTTGAACTCGTCGGGCACTTCGACCGGGCAGGCCGCAGCCGCTGCCTCGAAGTGTGCGAAATCCTCGCTCACCCCGCGCGGCTGCTGCGTGATCTCGACCTGGAAGTCGCCCACATAGCCGCGTACGCCGGTAAGCGTCGCGCCGGTAAGCAGCGTAATCAGCGGGTGCGCCTGTACTTGCTGGATCAACCCGTGCAACGCCTGGCGCGCGTCCTCACCGGTGGGGAAGAGAGTCTCAAGCTGGGCCATGCGCCCACCCAGAAAGGGTGATTGCTCGATCAACGTGACGCGAATACCCCGCCGGGCGATGTCCCACGCGGCGCGCAGTCCGGCCACACCGCCCCCGATGACCAGCGCGTGCTGTTCTGCATCCAGCCGGATGGTATCGAGTGGCTCGAGCAGCTGGGCTTTCGCCACGCCAGCGTGCATCAGCCGGATGGCCTTCTCGGTTGCTTTGCCGGGCGTGCCGTGATGCACCCACGAGTCCTGCTCGCGCAGACCAACGTGGTGATACAGGTACGGGTTCAACCCAGCCCGCGCTACCGTCCCCCGGAAGGTGCGCTCGTGGAGGGCGGGAGCGCAGGCCCCCACCACCACGCGGTTTACGCCCTGCTCGCGGATATCCTCCTCTATCAGGGATTGACCGGCGTCAGAGCACATCGACATATCGGTGCGGGCAACGACCACGTTAGGCAGCCCGCGCAACGTCTCGGCCACGCGCTCACAGTTCACCGTGTCGCTGATGTTGCCCCCACAGTGACAGACGTACACGCCGATCCGAATATCGTCCTGCTCAGGCATGGGCCACCTCCGGTACGGCTGTCGGGATGACATCGGTTTGGCTGTGAGACGTTTCCAGGTAAGCAGCAGCCTGTGCGGCAGCGGCTCCGGCCAGCACGATGCTGTCTACGATATCCATCGGCCCGGAGGCGGTGCCGGTGACGAAGATGCCGGGCCGGGCTGTTTCCGCCGGGAAGAGGTTGGGGGCAGGGATGGCCGCAAAACCATCGCGACCAGGCTGCACACCGTAGATCGGCTCCAGGTTGTTCCCAGGCAGCATCCCCACCGAGAGCACGATGAGATCGTGCGCCCGCTCGACGATGCGTCCCTCGTCGGTCAATTCGACACGCACAAGCGGATTGTGCCCCTCGTCTTCAGTGATCTGAGCCACCTTACCACGCACAAACTCGATACCCATTGCCTTGGCGTTCTGGTAGAACTGCTCGTAGCCCTTGCCGAAGGTGCGGATATCCATGTAGTAGATGGTGATATCGGCCAGCGGCAGCGCGCCGGAAAGCAGCATCGCCTGTTTGACGGCGTACATGCAGCACACCCGCGAGCAGTACTCGACGCCGAGCGTCTGGTCACGCGAGCCAGCGCACTGGACGTAGGCTATCGACTCCGGCTCCTTGCCGTCGGAGGGACGCAGGATGTGGCCGTAAGGGCCGGTCGGAGCTAGCAGGCGCTCCATGCTCAGCGCGTCGATCACGTTGAGAATCTTCCCGCCGCCATATTCGTGTTTGGCATCGGTCGGCGTGAGCCGGAAACCGGTCGCCAGCACGACGGCATCTGTCTCGATAGTGAAAGTGTAGGGCTGCTGGGTGAAGTCAATCGCCTCAACCGAGCAGACTTTCTCGCACTTGCCGCACAGCAGACAGTGCTCGATGTCGATGATGGCTTTCTGTGGGACGGCGGTCGAGAACGGGACGCGGATGGCGCGCGTTGCCCCCATCCCCAGGTCAAAGGTGGAGGTGAGGTCAACCGGGCAGGCGTACTCACACTGGCGGCAGCCCGTGCAGGCATCCGTGTCCACGTAGCGGGGATTCTGCTGCACCTCGACAGTGTAGCCCCCCTGTATATTCCCCGTGAACGCCTGCACTTCGCAGGTGGTCAGCAGGGTGATGTTGTCGTGGTGGGCGACGGCGGACATCTTGGGCGTGGTAATGCACGAGCAGCAGTCCAGGGTAGGGAAGACCTTGCTCAGCATGATCATCTTGCCGCCGATGCTGGCCTCTTTCTCAACCAACGCCACGCGGTAACCCTGATCGGCCAGGTCCAGCGCCGACTGCATCCCGGCAATCCCGCCGCCGACGACGAGCGCATCGACTTTCAAGTCGTAGTCGCTCATAGCGGCATCACCTCCGCCCGCACCGGCCCGATCTCGGCCAGCACGTCGTTGATCTGCCGGATCTCTTTCTGAAAGGCCGCCGTGCAGACCGTGCAGATAGCGACCAGCCGCAGCCGCCGCGTATCGATGCCGCGCTCGGTCATCAGCGGATAGACGCGGTTGATAACCTGCGCGGTGTGCTCCGAGTCGCCCTTGTACGGACTGTCGGTGCCGCTGTACATGACGAGGATGGCGTCGATGCCCTGCTCAAATGCTTGCAGATAGAAATGCTCCGGGAAAATGGCCGGACTCATCACAGGTAGAATGTACGTATTCGGTGCATAGGAGGCATGCAGCTGACCCACTGAGTTCGCCCCGGCATAACCCCCTGACTGCGAAACCGCCACCGCGCCGATGCCCTTCTTGGCTTCGAGCAGGGGGCCGGGGCAGGCGCTGCCGCGCGCGTCCACGACCTTTGTCGCCACAAGATTCGAAAGATCGGAGATTGTCATTGTTACCCTCCTGGGTTGCATTCGTCCATCGGTTTTCTAAAGTGAGACAGCGTTTCAGGGGGCACTCGCCTGTTTCACCGTCTTCACTTCTGAGGATAGGCCGTTTTGAAACTCATGATTAGTGAGGAAAATCGCAAAGCGTATTGGGCTTTTTTATCGGGGCCTATAGATAACATCTATAGGTTCAGATCATGCCGATGAAAGAGACCGCAGCGGTAGCGTGTTGTTGGCCGTCATCGTGCACGGGGCAGGCAATGCCTGAGCGGGGCTTCAGGGCGTTCAGCTTGTTCTTGATATCCTCACGCAGGATGCTCTCGGCGATGTCACCCAACGGATACAAATGCCTGGCTCGCTCCAGGTCGGCACGCCGGGCAGCAGCCCTTTAGAGGAGTCAACGAGGCGCTACGATTTGTTCGAGAATAGTGGGGTCCTTTATCTTGCTATCCTGGGCAAGCATCAGAATCTTCGAGAGAATCTCGGCTGTCTTTGGATCATCGTCTGCAAAGGGGAGAAAGAGACGTCCACGATGCTGGCCGTGTACCGGGATGACGCACAGCGCGCCACCCGGCTGACGGTGAGTCACACCGCTGCCCAGATGCACCGAATAGCTGCCAAGCTCACCCTCGATTAGCGCGTGTGACGACTTGAGGTCGACATTTGAGATGTCCAGCATGCGCAGCGTCTCTCGCGCCAGCGCCGCCCGCATCTCGACTGTGGACGCGCTCGCCTCCGGGTCCACGCCGCCCATGTGGGCCACGCTGACCACAAGGTCAAGATCACGCATCACCTCGCTAAAGAGCCGGGCAGGGATGTCTTCGAGCGGGAGAAGCTCCCACATACCCTGCCTGGAGAATTGAACGCCTTCTAAAGTCAGCCCCTCAACTTCGGTTGGCGTGAAATAGCCGCCCATAAATGTCAACCATACCGAGATACCTTCATCGTGGAAGGTTCGGCGCACGCCTTCTTCATAGTGTGCCACCCACCCACGCGAACCGAGCAGAGCGACGGCCTGCCGCGGATTCACCTGATGCCCCGCATACCGGCGTGAAATCGTCTTATCGGCCTTCTCGGTCTTAGTCAGGACATAAAGCTCGCGAAAGACCTGTTTGAATGGCTGAATGCGCTCGGTTAGAAAACAGTCATGCTGCCACTCGTGCCACGCATCCGAGTGGAGGAGGTCCAGCGGATGGGCGATGCGCAGCGAGGCATCCTTCGGGACTGCGTTTTGCGATCCATCGTACGATTCGAGCGCCTTGCCTCGCCGCACAGGATAGCCCATCAGGTCGCCATCTATGAAGACCAGGGACTCCAACATTGGAGCCAGAACCGGGTGCCCCATAAGCTCGGCCAATTCATCGCGCGCGAAGACATCCCCTCGCACCATCGCCTCTTCCAGGGAATGGCGCATTCGAGAAGCCTGGCGCGTTATATCCTGCTTGCGCTGGCGTACTTCTTTGACCTGCTCGTTCTTGCGCAATCGCACAGGCACCGACTTCAGCCGCCGCCCTGTCTTCGTATTGTCGATGGTGAGGACCGGCTCACCAAGATCGTTGATAGCCAGAGTCAGGGCGATCTCCTCAATTGAAATAATCACCGGGCCGTCCGCCAGGTCCTCCACTTCGGCCTTTTCCATCGCCCATTGGAGCCGCACAGGGTCAGGGTAGCCTGCTGTGCGCGCCAGATTATCCATCCCAATGGTGGCTGCCAACTTCTCACTGGCTCGACGCTGCTGGCCGAATCTGCTGCCCGTGCGGATGAACTCCTGGAGTGCCAGGTACCGGTTCAGCACATTTTCTTTATGAGCTGCCCCTTCGGGCAGGGGCACCAGGCCAAGCGCGCGGGCAGAATCCTGGTGACGCCTCTTCGACATCCGGTCGAGCAGCTCAACCTCCGTCAACTGCCCTAACATCGCATCGGCAAACAGTTGGGCGCGCTTGTGCCCACCGCCACCCGAAGTGAACCTGGCTGCCTTATAGAGCTGCTGCCAACGGTCTTCTCCCAGATCGCCGCAGATGTGCCTAAACCAGGCCACGTCGACCGCCCCATCCAGCAGTTCTTTCCCTGAAAGCGGCGTACGCTCGCTTACCTCGGCAGCCCACGCGTCGCGGATATCATGGTCTACCCGCCAGCGATTGTCCTTGGTATGAGCGTGGAGCCACCAGACGGCCTCGGCCATCCCCTTCCAGCCAAGCGTCTGCTCGACGTGCCCGGCCCATTGTGGCGCATACAACGCCAGTTCGATCAGCCGCTTTTCGGTGATCTTCGCTTCGGCGACCTTTGCGGCGAATACTTCCGGGGTCTCTTTCTCACCGGGGAAGGTCGAACGGATCAGATGGCTGTACACGCTGGCCTTGCTGCGGCTGTCTCGCGCCCACCCCCTGATCAGGCGCTCGCGGCCTAACGCCGAC
>JARRJX010000445.1:0-2196 GCA_037388645.1 Chloroflexota bacterium | reverse complement strand
CGGGGCCGACGCCTCGGTTGGCATATCCCCGCGACTCAACTCGACCTCCACGATGCGTTTCCGGCACCGGTTCACCAACTCTTCCAGAACCGGGTATTCCACGAACAGGTCGGGTTTCTTCTGGCCGGACAGCCGCCGCAGATCGTGGAAGTCATAGTAACCATAACGTCCATCCTGTCGCGGCCCCAGGAGCTGATCCAGGATGTCCGCTTCGCTGGCACCCCCCGCGCGGTACGCCTGTAGGACATCCTCCAACACGGGCCGGTGACGCGGCACATCCACCCCCGGCTCGTCAATCCAGCGCAGCAAACCGTAAAGGCGGCTGTGGTGGTTGCCATGCCACGCCGATGGGGCGATCAGCCGGTAGCCCATCGCCAGGCTCAGCCAACCGGCGTGATAGGGGCTGCCGCGCCAGCTTGACCGGACCCAGCCATACTGATCCACAGTATCCGCCAGCACTTTCTTGGGGATGAGCGCATAACTGGTCTCGGCAGCATCCAACAAAAAATCGACTGCGCCTTCCGGCGGGTGACGCCAGACCAGCCAATAGAGGATCAACACCGTGAGATAGGGATACTTGAGCTTCAACCGTTCGACATCCAGAAACAGGCGCTTACGGGCATGCTTGAGCCAGTCCGGGAGTGTCGACTGAATGTATCCTCGGTAGATGTGCGGCATTGCCGGAAGCTGGTAGCCGTGCGAGGCCAGCGCGCGCAGCAGCTCGAACCCATCCTCGTCACGCTGATCGGCAGGGCGTTCTGTCCACCACGCCTCCCAGGTGTCCCACAGCGGGAGACTCTCAAATGCTTCCTCCGGGTTGGAGACGCGCCCCGGTGTCTGGAACCATCCGGTGACGTTGCCCAAAAGCTCCTCTTGTTCACCTCGCCACGTCCTGATCTGGACCGGGACCGAGCGATGCTGGTGTATCAGGTCGTCCAGGGCCATCAGACAGGCCCCGGCTGCCTTGCTGACCAGCATCACATCGCGGACATCAGGCATGGCAGGCTGCGTGCGTTCTGCCGGGTTCAGCAGCCCTAACGCATCATCCAGGGTAGGCACATCACGCTCTGTCTCGAATATCACGTCCAGCAGCTTGTCGGCAGCCCCTGACCGTCTCGGATATGCATCGCGATAGCGCGCCGCCAACGCCCGACAATCTCCGGCAGCACGTTCCTCGTCGATCATCAACCTGAGCAGCTCCAATCCAGCCAATCGCTGTTGAGCGTTGGACGCGTCGAGCAGCCTTTGGGCGCTGGTCAGTGCATCCCGATCTTGCTGGTTCTCAAGGAGCGAGAGCACCCCTCGCCGCAGGTCGCTCGCCTTGCGCTTGAGCAGCCCTTCGAGGTAGAGCAGCTCGTCCGCATTGGGCTTTTGCTGTGCGATTTCTGCCAGAGCCACCTCGCGGACGTCCCGACTGAGGTCGCCCGCCAGCTTGAAAAGCACCTCCCGCGTCGCCGGGGTCCATTTCTCCGACCCCACCAACTGCTTGGCAGCCCAGGCCCGCTGGCAGGGTTCATGATAGACAAGTATGGAATCAGCCTGTCAGCCGACCGCTCTCCCCGGCTGGCAATCAGCAATCCGGCCACGTCTTCCCGGTTCGCGGTGAGCGCCTGCCAGGGCCAGATGATGGCTTGCAGCTCCTTCGGTTTGTCAGGGAAGCGCTTTACCAAACCCTCCAATCGCTCGAAGAGATCAGTAGCGTTCAGGTGGCTGCCCCCGCTGTAGTGGGCGTACGTCCCTGCGCCTAATCCCTGCAACGCTCGAACCACGATACGCATGTCGCCGTCGCTCAACGCTGGCAGCAGCGCGCGCTGCGCCTGTTCCAGACCCAACTGGGCCAGCAAGTGAGCGCCAGCGAAGCGCCGTTCGCCAGCGGGATCGTTGAGAAGCCCGGCGGCAACAGGGATGGCCGCTTCGGCATCCTGGAATGCCATCGTCCACAGCGCCAGATAAGCTTTCTCCCCCTCGCCATTCGCCAGCGCATCTGTCCGGGCGTCTTCATCCTCCAGGAAGCGCAGCACCTGCTCAATTGCGGCGTTTACAGCACTAGCGCTTACGGCGTCCCATAGGAAGCCAAACCACACGTCGGCGGCACGAATCGTGGCGCTGAATCGCGCGAGGTTTTGCTCCAGGAGGGTGTGGAGCATCAATCGATAGGCGTCCGGGTGCGCCTCATCAATGGTCTCCTGGATGACC
>JARRJX010000444.1:0-3086 GCA_037388645.1 Chloroflexota bacterium | reverse complement strand
AAACCACGCCACGTACCGGTTGTTGACGAAGAGGAAATGGCCGTCCGCATCCACGTAGGCATACAGCGCCGGGATGCTCTCGGCGATCACCCGCAGCTCCTGTTCGCGGCTGCGCAGCGCCTCCTCGGCCTTTTTGCGCTCGGTGATGTCGCGCGTGATGCCCACCGTGCCAATCACCTGGCCTGAGCCGTCCCGGATCGGCACCTTGGTGACCGACGCCCAGCGATCCTTGCCATCCGGCCACTTGAGCTGCTCGACCTTACCTACCACCGGCTGCCCGGTCTCGACGATCCGCTGCTCGTCGTCGAACGTCTCCTTGGCGAATTCCGGTGAGTAAAAGTCGAAATCGGCCTTACCTAAAGCCTCTTCCGGCTCATCACATCCCAGAAGTCTGGCCTGTGCCTCGTTGATCTGCGTGAACCGGCTGGCTGTATCCTTAAAATAGATGGCGTCCGGGATGTTATCCATCAGGGCGTGGAGCAGGTCGCGCTCGTTGTTAAGCGCCTCCTCGACCCGCTTGCGCTCAGTGACATCCAGGCATGTCGTCAAAAAGTGCGGTTCGCCGCGAAAGCTGATCGTTTCCGTCGAATAGAGAAAGGTGCGGGAATTGCCATGCCGGTCGGAGAAAGTCCACTCCGCATTGGTCACTCTGCCGCCCCCGCGCCTGATGGAGTCGGTAAATTCCTGGCGCCCTTCGGCGGTGAATACTCCAAGGCCGACCGAGGTCTTGCCCACCAACTCCTCGCGGGTATACCCCATCAGCTTGCAGAAGGACTGGTTCACTTCGACGACTTTACCAGCCATCGTCGTGATGGCGATCCCGATGGGGCTGGCGTGGAATGCCGCCGCGAATTTCTCTTCGCTCTCGCGCAGCGCTTCCTCCCTCTGTTTGCGCTCGGTGATGTCCAGAGTCGTCGTCACGAGATGCGGCTCGCCGCGAAGGGTGATCGTTTCCGTCGATAACAGGACAGTGCGGGGGGCTCCATGCCGGTCTGGGAAAGTCTGCTCATGATCGGTCACCCTGCCGCCCTCACGCTCGATGGCGTCGACCAACTCCCGGCGGGCCTCTGGGGTGAAAAATCCGATGTTGACGGAAGTCTCGCCCAGCAGTTCCTCGCGCTTGAAATCCGTCAGGCCGCAGAACGCCTGATTCACTTCGACCATCACGCCAGCTATCGTCGAGATGACCAGCCCAATGGGGCTGCCCCGGAACGCTGCCGCGAATTTCTCTTCGCTCTCGCGCAGCTCCTGCTCAATCTCGGTTTGCCGGCGAGACTGGTGGTAAAGCAGGACAAACAACACAGTGGTGGTGACGGCGACGGCTCCCAGACCCTTGAAGGTCTGAATTCTCGCCACGACCTCTGCCGGTGGGAAGAGCCCGGCGACGGCCTTATCCGAGAGCAGAATCCACAGGCCTGCCGTGACCGCATAGACGACCGTGACGAACAGAGGAAATCTCAGGCTATCACGTCCCCTGGGCTGGCGATGTTCGTTTGGCATCGGGCTTTCTCCTGAAGAATGTCCTACTCAGGCCGGGGGCGGAGATCGAGGGTGGGCCGGTGGGGTGAACTGTCAAACCCGGTTGGGGTTCTGTGTTCTATCCTGCCTGGGAAGCACCACCTGTCGTGATGATCGCAGAGCAGTGGATTGTCCGGGGGCGGACGCGCCCCGGTTTCCGCCTAGTCATATTTTACAACATCGTACCGTGTAAGGTATAGGCTGATGCCGGTAGACGCAACTCGCCGCCACATCCGCGCGTTCCTGGTGGTGGCGAGCGCCGGGCCGTCCTTCGCCGGATTCTGCGCCGAAGCTGCGGAGTGGACGGCCAGATCGTCCGCAGATTCTAACTATTTCATAACAATAATGAACCAATCGTTAACCAGTGGTTGCCTCGCGGGCCAGAGTGGCAGATAATGGCGGGGTACGGCATCAAGCCGGGGTGACCGATCGGGTAGCGAGGTGAGGGATGCGGATCGTGCGATTCCGTTCGCCGAATTCAAGGGTATGGCTGGCCGGGGCGATGCTGATCCTGGCCCTGGGCTGCAACCTGTTCTCCAACAAGGCAGAGCCGCAGGCTCTCGCCGGGCCGGACGCGATCACGGTCATCGTCACCGCCACCGTCCCGGCGACGGAGACGGGGACGCCCACGCCCAGCGAGACCCCTGGGATCACCGACACTCCTTCCTCAACACCCGCGCCCACCGCCACCCGCGTACCGCCCACCTGGACGCCGCTTCCTTCGACCAACACGCCGCTGCCAACCAACACACCGCTGCCGACCAACACACCGTTTCCCACCTACACGCCGCTGCCCACCTACACGCCGCTGGTAACCGATACGCCAAAGCCGACCAACACCGAAGACCCCGGCGCGAACGACCCGCCGCCGCCTTCCTCGTTCAACCCCGCCGGGAACCGCCTGGTCGATGGCGTGTTCGAAGGCCCGGCCCGCCCGGTGATCTTCGGGCAGGTGTGGACGTTCGAGGCGTGGCAGCCGTATTACTGTGACGAGCCGTACGTGGCGGGCGGGTGCCCGGCGGAGCGCATCGGCGACGGCAACCCGGAGGGGCTGATGATGGGCCGCCCGGAGTTCAAGCCGAGCGAGGTCCCCGACCGCGTGCACAGCGGGAACACCTCGCAGCAGTGGTTCTGTTTCGACCGGACCTGCCGGGCCGGGATTTACCAGACCTTCCCCACCTCACCAGGCGAGGAGTGCGAGGTCGGCGCGTACGTGCAGACCTGGAGCGCGGGCTACTACATCGGCACGGACGGCGATCTGTACACGTCATATACGGAGACCGAAGACGACCGCGACAACTCGGTCTGGCGGATCGTCATCGACCCGGAGGGCGGCACCTACGCCTTCGACGACGACTTGCTGAGGAGCCGCGATTTCACCTACGAGGACGGCCACTACGACGAGTTCGCCTTCATCAGCTTCGCCTTCACCGCTACCAGCAATCACGCGACCGTCTTTTTTGAGAACCGGCGTCTGTGGCCCTTCCAGCACAACGACAGCTACATCGACGACGCCTACGTGGTGTGCGATTAAAACCTATCCGTAAATTCGCCCCGATGTCCCATCG
>JARRJX010000443.1:0-3097 GCA_037388645.1 Chloroflexota bacterium | reverse complement strand
AGTCGCACTGACCTCCAAAGCATTCGACCCAAATCTTGACGAAGGTTACATCGGGAAACTCCTGCGTCCACTCGCTGAAACTCCGGTCGAAGTCATGTAGCCGTTGGTGGTGTGCTTCCGCCTCTTCGACTGTGAAATGATTCGGCCAGAGAGCAGCATCAACGCCTATGCCCTTAAAGGGGTGATCTATCATACGACCACGGCAGAAAGGCCAACGGTGCAGCGCACTTTCAAGCACCGGTTCAGTCGCTAATGCGAAGAACCCATTGAATTTATAGCTCATGACTCTGCCGATCCTGAAGAGGAATGCATTCGCATCTTGAAGCAATGTGTAAGTCAAGATCACAGTCTCGACCTACGTGCTCCAAGCAACGAATGCACCCCCTAAAAGTAGACTACGCCCGCAGCTTTGCCCCCAGCTGACGCTCGACTGCCTTGACGATCTTCATACGCTGCTTGTCGGCGTCCTTGTCGCGCAGGGTGCGGTCGTCCGCCTGGAAGGTCAGCCCGTAGGCCAGGCTCTTCTTCCCCGCGCCGATCTGCGCCCCCCGGTACACGTCGAACAAGTGCACCTCGCGCAGCAAGCTGCCGCCCGCCCCCCGGATAGCTGCCTCCACCTCGGCTGCCGGGATGGCTTCGTCCACCACCACCGCGATGTCCTGGTAGATCGCCGGGTAGTTCGAGATCGGCGCTACCAGGTAGTTGGCGTGCACCCCGCTCAGCAGCAGGTCGAGGTCAAGCTCGGCGACCAGCACCGGCTGGTCGGGCAGCTCGAACGCCCGCGCCACCAGCGGGTGCAGCTCCCCGGCGGTGCCCACCCGCTCCCCCCGGACGGTCAGGATCGCCGTTCGGCCAGGGTAGAAGGTGCTGTGCGCCCCCGCCTCGAAGGCGGCCTCTTCCAGGTGCAGGTCGCCGATCAGCCTGTCCAGCACGCCCTTCAGGTCGAAATAGTCCATCAGCGGGCGCGCCTGGTCGGGGCCGTCCCCCCAGTCGGGGAACGATCGCTCGCCGCTCAGCACGATCCCCAGGTGGCGCGGCTCCTCAGGTAGGAGCGCGCCCTCGACCGGCAGGTAAACCTGCCCGATCTCGAACAACGCCTGCCGGGTCTGCCAGGTGGTGTTGCGCGCCAGGATGTCCAGCATCCCGGCCAGCACCGTGTGGCGCATCACCACCCGGTCCTGGCTGATCGGGTTGGCGATCCGCAGGTACGGATAGTCCGGCCAGTCTGAGGCGGCGTCGGGCGGTACCAGGCGCGCCTCGTTGGCCGGGGTGGTCAGCCGGTAGGCGATGATCTCCTGTAGGCCCGCGTTCGTCAGGATGTCCCGCACCCGCTCCTCGCCTTCCAGCCGCACGTTGGCCCGCTGCGGCGGCAGCAAGTCGGCCATCAGCGTGTTCGGGATGCGGTCGTAGCCGTAGATGCGGGCGATCTCCTCGATCAGGTCGGCCTGCGCCACCAGCTCGCGGATGTCCTCGTGCTCCGGGTAGTGCACCTGCCCGATGTCCAGCCGGTGGTCGGGCACGGTCACCCGCAGCGCCTTCCGCTCCACCTTCTCGACTCCAAATTCAAGCCCTTCCAGGATGGAGGTCACCTCCTTCTGGCTGAGCGCGATCCCCAGGATGCGCTCGACTTCGCTCAGCGGCAGGTTGACGACCACCGTCGGGGCGGGCAGCGGGTACTCGTCGATGTATCCGGCGGCCACCTCCCCGCCTCCCAGCACGCGCATCAGCTCGATCCCCCGCAGCAGCCCCTCTTCCGCCACTGCCGGGTGCACCCCCCGGCTGAAGCGCACCCCGGCCTCCGAGCCGATCTCCTTGCCCCGCTCCCGCTGCGCGCTGAGCGTCTGCCGGACGTTGATGTAGTCCCAGTTCGCCGCTTCGAGCAGGATGTGCTGGGTGCTCTCCGTCCGCCCCTCGATCTCGCCCTTGCTGGCGTCATACACCTCCGAATCGGCCCCGCCCATGATCCCGGCCAGGCTCAGCGTGCCCGCCGTGTCGCAAATCAACGTGGTGAACGGGTCAAGCTCGCGCTGGATGCCGTCCAGCGTGGTGAGCGTCTCGCCCGGCTCCGCCTGGCGGATCGTGATCGTGGGCGCTTTGCCGCCCGCCCGCTCGACCAGCACGCCGTAGTCGAAGGCGTGCAGCGGCTGGCCGGTCTCCAGCATCACGTAGTTGGTCACGTCCACCATGTTGTTGATCGGGCGCATCCCGGCCAGCTTCAGCCGCCGCTGGATGATCTCCGGCGAGGGCTTGATCTCCACGTCCTTGATCAGCGCCACCGTGAAGCGTGGGTTGAACTTCGGGTTGACGATCTCAATCGACACCTGCCCCTCGATGGATGGGCCGCTGGCGACCACGTCGGTCGGCGGGTAGCGCACCTTCTGCCCGGTCAGCGCGGCCACCTCGCGCGCCACCCCCACCATCGAGAAACAGCGCGCCAGGTTGGGCGTCAGGTCGAGGTCGAATATCACGTCGCCCAGCACGTCTTGCAGCGGCGTGCCGGGTGCGGCGTCGCTCTCGATCAGCATGATCCCCTCGTGCTCGTCGGAGAATCCCAATTCCTTCTCCGAGCAGACCATGCTGCGGTTCTCGATCCCGCGTAGCACGCGCGGCTTGAGGATCATCCGCGAGCCGTCCTCTTTGTGCCCGTCGATCACCTCCGCCCCCTCGCGGGCGTAAGGCGCGATCAGCGGCGGCTCGATTGGCCCAACGTCCTTGTAAGGGTACAGGTTGGGCGCGCCGGTCACGACGACCTCCGGCTCCTCAAGCCCGGAGTCGACCACGGCCAGCACCAGCCGGTCGGCGTCGGGGTGGGATTTGACCTCCAGAATGTGCCCCAGCACGATCTTCTCCCGGTCCCACACCAGGTGGTCGGTCGAGTAGGGCACGGCGGTCGGGCCTTCCACCTCGCCCGCCGGGATGCCGATGTAGGTCAGCTTGCTGACTTCCAGCCCGGCCAGCGTCAGCCGGTGGGCCAGCTCCTCGACCGGGATCGTGATGTCGACGTAATCTTTCAGCCAGGATAGTGGTATTTTCATAGTCTGCCTCTGATGGTCGCTAAAAAGGTATTAGGTAGTCACTGTTACCCTCCTGGCTGTCG
>JARRJX010000442.1:0-3101 GCA_037388645.1 Chloroflexota bacterium | reverse complement strand
GCCCGGCCCGGCCGCCGACGGCCACCAGCGCCCCGGCCAGCACGACGCTGGTGTGGGTCGCCTCGATGTATTCGCGACGGGAGAGCCGCAGGGTTGTCTGTTCGTCCGCTGCCATGCCCGGATTATACAGGAAGGCCGGAGGAGGGTACAAGGGGAAGTGGGCCAGCCTGCCAACTTGTTAGCGGATCGAGAGATCGGTGGGTGGGGGGATCGACATCACCCCGGCGCTCGATTATAATCTAGCGCTGCATTTCAACGACGACAGGATACAGGGGCTTATGGCGATCGTCAGCGGACACAACCTCGCCCGCTCGTTTGGGGCGGAGGACATTTTTACGGGGGTGGAGGTCACGATCCCGCATGGGGCGCGCATCGCGCTGGTGGGGCCGAACGGAGCGGGTAAGACGACCCTGCTGCGCCTGCTGGCCGGGCTGGACGAACCCAGCGAGGGGGAGGTCAGCCACGCAAAGGGGCTGCGGATCGGCGTGCTGCCCCAGGAGGCCGAGATGGCGCTGGCCGGTGAGCAGGTGTTGTGGGACGAGATGCTGACCGCCTTCACCGACCTGCTCGCCCAGGAGACGCGCCTGAGCCAATTGGCCGACGAACTGGCTGCCAGCCCGGACGACGCCGACCTGCTGCGGACTTACGGCAACGTGCAGCACCGCTTCGAGGAGGCGGGCGGCTACGACTACGAGCTGCGCATCAAGCAGGTGCTAACCGGGCTGGGTTTCGAGCAGCGCGACTACCAGCGCCCGATCGAGCAGCTTTCCGGCGGGCAGAAGACGCGGGCGCTGCTGGCCCGGCTGCTGCTGGAAAACCCCGACCTGCTGATCCTGGACGAGCCGACGAACCACCTGGACATCCAGGCAATCGAGTGGCTGGAGAACTGGCTGAAAGCCTTCCCCGGCGCGCTGCTGCTGGTCTCGCACGACCGCTACTTCATGGACAGCCTGGCCGGGCAGGTCTGGGAGCTGATCTTCGGACAACTGCAAATTTATCGCGGCAACTACAGCCACTACGTCCAGCAGCGCGAGGCGCGCCACACCCTGCTGCTGGCCGAATACGAGCGTCAGCAGGCGTTCATTGCGCGGACGGAGGACTTCATCCAGCGGAACATCGCCGGGCAGAACACGCGGCAGGCCCAGAGCCGGCGCAAGCGGCTGGAGCGATTCCTGCAGGACGAGGCAATCGCCCGGCCCCGCGAGCACCGGGTGATGCACCTCAACCTGCAATCGGGGCGGCGCTCCGGCGACGAGGTGATCAAGACGCGCGGGCTGGTGATCGGCTACCACGACGACGGGGTGCCGCTCTTCGCCGCGCCGGACATCACGCTCTACCGGGGGGAGTGCGCGGCGCTGATCGGGCCGAACGGGGCGGGCAAGTCGACGTTCCTCAAGACGATCCTGGGGCAGCTTCGCCCATTAGAAGGCAGAGCGCAATTGGGGGCGAGCGTCGAGGTGGGCTACTTCGCCCAGGCGCACGAGGGCCTGAACCAGGACAACACGATCATGGACGAAATCCTCTCGGTGCAGAACCTGCCAATCGGCGCGGTGCGCAGCTACCTCGGCCCGTTCCTGTTCAGCGGGGACGACGTGTTCAAGCCGATCAGCGCGTTGAGTGGCGGGGAGCGGGGGCGGGTGGCGCTCGCCAAGCTGGCGCTCAGCGGGGCGAACCTGCTGCTGCTCGACGAGCCGACGAACCACCTGGACATCCCCTCGCAGGAAATCCTGGAGGCGGTGCTGGCCGATTTCGAAGGGACGATCCTGCTCGTCTCGCACGACCGCTACCTGATCGGGAACCTGGCGACGCAAATCTGGGCGCTGCATACCAGCGACGGCTCGAACGGGGGGAAGGCGGAGCTGATCGTGCACGAGGGGCCGTACGCCGAGTACCTCGCCCGGCGCGAGCAGCGCCAGCGGGAGCCTGCCGCCCCCAAACCGAAGCCCGCCAGCAGATCGAAATCGCCCGTCCGGCAGGCATCCACCGGAGAAAAGCCGACTCTCAGCAAGCACGAGCGCGAGAAGCGCTTGGAGCAGGTCGAGGCGCGCATCCACCAGATGGAAGTCGAGCAGGTGAACCTGAGCGGCGAGCTGGAGGCGGCCAGCGCGGCAGGCGACGTGGCGGAGGTGACGCGGCTGGGCGAGGCTTACACGCGGGTGGAGGCGGAGCTGGAGGGGCTGATGGGCGAGTGGGAGGAGCTGCTGGCGGAGAGTTAAGATCACTTGCAGCGCCACCCGTCCTGTGGGATACTGCTGGCGGGCAGCGCCCTCCCCGTTAACCCACACCACGAGAAGCAGGAAAAGCATGCCACTAAACCGAGAGCAAGCGCGCGCAGAGATTCAACACCTGATCGAGCGCTACCACGATATGACGGACGACGAGCGGAGCCAGATCACCGAGGCGAGCGTCGTCCAGCAGTTCATCGAGCCGCTGTTGGAGGCGCTCGGCTGGCCGCTGCGCGAGCCGAAACGCTACAAAAAAGAACTCTCGACCGCCGCCGGGCGGCCCGACCTGACACTCGAACCGGAGAGCGGGGGCACGATCTTCCTCGAGGCGAAGCGCTTCGGGGCGATCCAGGAGCTTAAAGAGGCGCGCACGACGATCAGCGGGATCGTCACGCCCGGCCAACTGGCGCTGCCCGGCATGGCGACCGACCGCACCGCCCAGGAGCAGCAGGCGATCAACTACGCCTTCGAGAACAACGCCACCTGGGCCATCCTGACCAACTTCGAAAAGCTGCGCCTGTTCAACGCCCGGCGTGACTGGCTGGTGCTGTCCTTCGAGCGGCCCAATGCCTACCTTGAGGACTTCGACACCCTCTGGCAGCTTTCCTACGAGGACATCCTCAACGGCGAGCTTGACCGCCTCAGCGACCAGCGCTACCGCGAGGACGTGGACACCGATTACCTGGGCTTCATCCACGACTACCGCGAGCGGCTGGCGAAAGACGTCATCGCCCACCCTGGCGCGAACCGCTGGGCATTTGTGGAGGAGAGCGACCGGGTTAACCTGCCTCTGCTGCGCGACGTGGTGCAGCGCTTCCTCGACCGGCTGGTGGTGGTGCGCTTCGCCGAAGATCACTTTGTGCTCAAGCCAGGTAC
>JARRJX010000441.1:0-3956 GCA_037388645.1 Chloroflexota bacterium | reverse complement strand
CCTCTTCGAGCACCATGGTAAGAGCTTCGTTGACGCCTTTGATCTGCGCCACGAACACGGTGAAGGGGAAGCGGCGGTTCTCCATCCACAGCTCTTTCCAGTCGAGCAGGCTCAGGTAGGTGCGGCGGCGGGGATTGGGATGGTTACGCATCGCCTCCCAGGCGCGCTCGCTGACCGCCATCAGGGCGGAGCCGGGGGACGCGCCCAGGCACTTGTGAGGCCCGCCCACGCAGATGTCCACGCCCCACTCGTCGATGGGGACGTTCATGCCGCCAATCGAGGAGACGGCGTCGACGATGGTCAGCGCGCCATACTGCCGGGCGAGCGCGGCGATCTCCTTGACCGGGTTGAGCGTGCCGGAGGGCGTCTCGCTGTGAACCATCGCGATGTACTTGACATCGCCCTCTTCTTTGAGCACCTTCTCCACGTCGGCGGGGTCGATGGCCTGATCGTAGGGCATGACGATCTGAAGCGGGTCCTGCCCGCTGTAGAATTTGAAATAACGGGCATAACCGGCCCCAAAGACGCCGGTGACGAGGTTGAGGCACTTGTCGCCGGGCGCGACCGGCCCGGCGCTGGCGGCCTCCAGGCCCAGCACGGCCTCGCCCTGCATGATGACTACGTCGCCGGAGGTCTGATAGACCTGCTTGAGCTTCTCGATAGTGTCGTCAAACAAGGCGTGAAATTCGGGGTCGTAGTGATAGGTAATCTGGTTGGAATAGGCCCGCCGAATGCGGTCGTGGATCGAATTCGGCCCGGCAGACATGGTGTATTTGACCGTTCCATCGTAGCGCCCGTTCTCCGACATTCGTTCGTTTCTCCTTTTTGTATGTCGTCTATTCCGGAACTTGCGAGCGGGCCGTCACCGTCCCGATCGGAGTGCAGTCGACGTCGATCTCCTGCATCCGGTGGCGAATCTCGCCCACGCCGTCCGGCGCAGCCGTCATAATCAGCATGCCGGACGCGATCAACCCCATCGGGTCGATCTCATACTCGGCGCAAATCTGGGCGGTCTCCGGCAGGACGGGGACGTTCTCCGCCTCGATCAGAACGCCCACCTCGGCAGCCTCGGCCAGCTCGTGCAGGGCGGTCGCCAGGCCGCCTTCGGTGGCATCGGTCATGCAGCGGATCAGGCCGGTCTCGGCGGCGGTTAGGGCGTCTTGAAAGACGCTGATGCCGGGGTCGTAGAGGAAATTCTGGGCGCGCTCGATGAAGTCCACCGAGCAGCCTTTTTGTATGAGGTCGTCGGCCATCTCGCGGGCGATGATCGCCGTCCCTTCGACCCCCAGCGCCTTGGTGACCATGATCGTGTCGCCGACCTGGGCACCGCCGGTTGCGATCAGGTGCTCGCGGTCGATCTCGCCGATCAGAAAGCCGGTGACGATGGGCCGATCCAGGCCGTAGGTGACCTCGGTATGGCCGCCGATGACCAGGACGCCAACCTTGCTGCTGGCGTCATAAATCTGGCGGAAAATATCCTCGACCATCTGGGGGGTGGTCTTGTCCTCCGGGAGGAGGATGCAGTTCAGCATCCAGCGGGGGCGGACGCCGCGCACGACCATGTTGTTGACACACACGTTGACGACGTACCAGCCGATCTCGTCCGTGGCGAAGGTGATCGGGTTCGTCTTGGCGACGAGGAAACGGTCGCCCATGTCGAGCACGGCAGCGTCCTCGCCGACCCTGGCTCCGATGGCGACGCTCTCGTCTGTGGTGGTGTAGCTTTCCAGCAGGTCTGATAGAAAGCTGATGTCGAGTTTGCCGACGGGCAGCGTCTTACTCATAGCGGGTTTCCTTTTCTATAGCAGCCTGATGGGATGTATGCCGAAGTTGTAGGCAATCCGCATGTAGATTGCCACTGCAACAACCAGGAGCAGGATGATCGTATAGAAGTAATCCGCCGCCCGGTAGTGGATGTCGTGTATGTAGGTGCGCCGGATGCCGTGCGCCCCGAAGGCGCGCGACTCCAGGGACTTGGCGAGCTGATCGCTGGCACGCAGCGAGCTGATGATCATCGCGATAAAGATGGGCATCATGGCCCGGACGCGCTTGTAACCGGTAGCATCGGAATAATCCAGGCCGCGCGCCTGTTGGGCATCGGAGATAATTTCATACATCCCCTGGAAGGTAGGAATGTAGCGCAGGGCGAGCGCCAATACCAGGCCCCACTCGTAAGGCACCTTGAGCTTGACCAGGCTGCGAACCAGCGACGGCTGATCGGTGGAATACAGCCAGGCAAAGACAACGAACGCCATCGCCATGATCCGAAGGCCCAGCACCGCCCCCTCGACCATGGCGTACGGGGTGATCTTGATCACCCAGAACTCCAGGATCGGGTTGCCGGTGGGGTAGAAAAGCGTCCAGAGCACGGTCATCACGATACCGACCGGGAGCAGCGTTCTCCAGATAAAGAGGAACTTCTCCCCCGGCATGTGGGCCGACAGGTGCAGGAGGTGCAGTAAGATCAGCGCGGCGAGCATGATGAAAATATTCTTGAAGACCAAAAGCAGGACCAGCGACGCGGCGACAAAGAGCAGCTTGACGCGGGGGTCGGCGCGGTGGAACCAGCTTTGACGGTGCAGGTATAGGTCAACGACGACTGGCATAGGGTATCAATCCTCAGGTGCCTGACATCAGATCGTTGTAGGCATCACAGAACTCAGGGACGGTCAGGATGCCGTCTTGAAGGCCGAGGGTCACCATCCGGCGGCCCAACTGAGAGATCTGGGGGACCTGGATGTGGGTGGATTCCAACAACTCCGCCTGCCTGAACACCTCACGGGTGGAGTCGTGGATCAGGACCTCACCTTTGCGGATGACCATACAGCGCGGCACATACTCGGCGACGACGCGCATGTCATGGGTGATCAGGATGATCGTGCGGCCCTGCCGGTTAAGCTCGCCGATGAGCTGCATCAGCTCGCTGGTGCTCTTCCAGTCAAGCCCGGTCGTCGGCTCGTCGAGGATCAAGATCGGCGTTTGCATGGCATAAACCGCGGCGATGCTGACCTTGCGGCGCAGCCCAAAACCGAGCATAGCGGGCTGCACGTCGGCGTACTCCGTCAGGCGGAAGCTCTCCAGCGCGTCAACGGTACGGGCTTCGACCTCGTCTTCAGGCAGGTCGAAGTTAACCGGACCAAAGGCGATCTCCTCGTGGGTGGTCGCGCCGAATATCTGGTGGTCAGGGTTCTGGAAGACGTAGCCGACCCGGCGAGCCAGCGCCCCGACCGAGTGGTGGAGGATATCCTCATGGTCGAGCAGCACCTGCCCTCTATGAGGGCGCAGCAGCCCGTTGAAGTGCTTGACCAGTGTCGTCTTGCCAGAGCCGTTCTGGCCGATGACGGCGACGAACTCACCCGGCTCAATGGTCAGCGAGACGCCGCGCAGCACGGGTGTGTCGGCTTCGTAGTCAAACCACAAATCCCTGATTTCAAGGCGGGGTGCGCTAGCCACTATCTCTCCTCCGCGGCCTGCCTGAGTTGTTAGTTAGCTTCTGATAAGCCTCTTCCAACTGGGTGAATACGTAAGTGGTGTGGTAGCGCCGGTTCATGGTATAGGCCAGCTCACTCACCTGGGGAACGGCGAGACCGATCTCGTCCATCAGCTCGACCTGCGCGAACACCCGATCGGGCGTGCCCTGCATCTCCACCTGGCCCTCCCGCAGCACGACCACCCGGTCGGAAAACTCGGCGATGCGCTCACTTTCGAAAGACACCATGATGATCGTCATGCCCCGCTGGCGGCGCAGCTCGCGTACGACCGAGAACACCTCGGTCTTCCCCAACGGGTCCAGGCTGGCGGTCGGCTCGTCCAGCACGAGAATCTTGGGCATCATCGCCAGAATGGACGCGATGGCGATCCGCTGTTTCTGACCCCCGGAGAGGCTAAACGGCGAGCGCTTCTGATAGCCGTCCATCCCCACGACCGACAGCGCCCACTCCACCCGCTCTCCCATC
>JARRJX010000440.1:0-3954 GCA_037388645.1 Chloroflexota bacterium | reverse complement strand
CGCTCCCAACGGGGCGCCAAAAAATCAATGGGGGTCGTACGTAATTAGCAGTTTGCTCCGCGCAGCAGTATACCCGATATCACGGCGAAGCCCAAGAGCAGATGTTCTCACGAATCCCGCGATTCGCGCAGCCCCAGCTTGCGGCACAGCCGCGCCAGCTCTTCCTGCTCTGCGGGGGAGAGGGCGCTCATCTCCTCGACGATCCCGCGGACGTGCTCGCCCAGCACGCCAAGCAGCCGCTCCCGACCGGCGTCGGTGAGGCAGACCTGCATGTAGCGGTTGTCGTCCGGGTCGCGCGTGCGGGAGACCAGCCCGCGTTTCTCCAGGCTCTTCAACACGATCGAGATGTTCCCCGTGCTCTTGAGGAGCTTCTCGGCCAGGTCGCGCTGCGAGAGGGTGCCCAGGTGGTAGAGCGCCTCCAGGATGCCGAACTGGCTGGTCGAGAGGCCGTGCCCGGCGAGGTGCTGGGTGGTGTGGGTCAGCACCGTCTCCGAGGCGCGCTGGAGCTTGATGTAAGCGTCCAGCGCCCGTTTTTCCTCCTGGGTTCCCTGGTACCTGGTCGGCACGCGCTTCCTCCGGTTCTGATCGGTTTCTTATACGCCCCGCTTGAAAAGCTGGGCGGCGCTCTCTAAACTATACTATACCAAATAGTTTAAACGTAAACTATCTCCGCGTGCTCTTCCCTGCTTTGCTGGGGGAGGGCGGCGGGGCGGCCAAAGGAGAGAGCGATGCAGCTCAATGGACTACACCACGTCACGTCCGTCACGGCCCGGATCGGGATGAACGCCGATTTCTACACCAGGGTGCTGGGGCTGCGCCTGGTGAAGAAGTCGGTCAACCAGGACGACGTGAGCGCCTATCACCTGTTTTACGCCGATAAGCTGGGCAGCCCGGGGACGGACATCACCTTCTTCGACTGGTCCTATATGGAGCCGGAGCAGCGGGGGACGGACAGCATCGCCCTGACTGCTTTCCGGGTGAGCGGGCGCGAGGCCCTCGACTACTGGGCGGAGCGGCTGGCGGCGCACGGCGTCGAGCACGAGGGGATCGAGAAGTTTGATGGACGCCCGGCCTTGCGCTTCGCCGATCCCGAAGGCCAGCGCCTGATGCTGGTCGACGACGGTGGGGCCGAATTTGAGGGTGAGCTTTGGGATGGGAGCGACGTGCCGGTCGAGCACGCGCTGCGCGGCTTTTATGCGGTCATGCTCTCTGTTCCGGTGCTTCGCCAGGTCGAGCCGATCCTGACCCAGGCGCTTCAGTTCCGGCGGGCGCGGAAGGCCGGGGATTCTGAAGGGCGGAGCGTCGTCATCTACGAGATGGCGGAAGGCGGCCCCGGTCGGGAATTGTGGGTCGTCGAGGAACCCGATCAGCCTCGCGCCAGGCTGGGCGCGGGCGGCACCCACCACGTTGCCTTCCGGGTGGCCGACAGAGACGTGCAGAGCGCCTGGCGCGAGCGGCTGCTGGAGGCAGGGCTGTACGTCTCGCCTTTTACCGACCGTTTCTATTTCCGCTCGATCTACTTCCGCATCTCGAACGGGATCCTGTTTGAGATCGCCACCGACGGCCCCGGCTTCGGCGCGGACGAGGACTTGGAATCGCTGGGTGAGAAGCTGGCGCTGCCGCCCTTCCTTGAGTCACGGCGCGAGGTGATCGAGGCGAACCTGAAGCCGATCGTGATGGAGGCTGGATAACGGCGAGAGCCTGATCGAGAACCCTGGCGGCCTCTCAGAATCTCCAGGATTCTGAGGGGCCGTTTTGTTATTCGCTGGCGGCTGCGTCGAGGGCCTGCCGGAGGTCGGCGACCAGGTCCGCCGTGTCCTCGATGCCGACCGAGTACCGGATCAGCGTCTCCGGGATGCCCATCGCCGCCCGCTCCTCGCGGGTGCACTCCACGTGGCTGGTGGTGGCGGGCGGCCCGGCCACGGTCTCGACCGCGCCCAGGTTGGCGGCGGCGTGGGCGTACTTCAGGCGCGGCAGGAAAGCCCGCACCGAGTCAAAATCGCCCTGCAATTGGAAGCTCAGCACGCCGCCAAAGCCGCGCATCTGCCGGGCGGCGACCTCGTGGTTCTCGTGGCTCTCCAGGCCGGGATAAAACACCCGGCTGACGAAGGGGTGGCCCTGCAAGAAGCGGGCGATGCGCAGGGCGCTCTCGTTTTGCTGGCGGATGCGCAGGTGGAGCGTTTTCATCCCGCGCAGCAGGAGGTAGGCGGCCATCGGGTGCAGCGTCGCGCCGTTGATCTCGCGGAAGTGGTACACCCGCTCGACCAGCGCCTTCGACCCGCACACCACCCCGCCCAGCGCGTCGGCGTGCCCGCCCAGGAACTTGGTTGCGCTGTGGATCACCAGGTCGGCCCCCAGTTCGAGCGGGTTGGTGTTGATCGGGGTCGCAAACGTGTTGTCGACGACGACCACCGCCCCCGCCCGATGCCCCGCCGCCGCCAGCCGGGCGATGTCGATCACCTTCAACGTCGGGTTGGTTGGCGTTTCCAGGTAGAGAACCGTGCAGCCTCTGGCGATCTCGGCCTCGATTGCCTCGTGGTCGGTCGTATCGCACAGCGCCACCTCGACCTGGAAGCGGGGCAGGAACTCGGTGAACAGCTTGTTCGTCCCACCATAGGTGTCCTTGACCGACACCACTCGGTCGCCGGGGGAGAGCAGCGTGAAGAGCGTGCTGCTGATGATCCCCATCCCGGTCGAGGCGCTGGTAGCCGCCTCCGCGCCCTCCAGGCGGCGCACCTTGTCCTCGAACGTCGCCACGGTGGGGTTGGTGTTGCGGCTGTAGATGTGGCCCGCTTCCGCCCCCAGCGAGACGTCGATCCACTCGTCGAGGTCCTGGTAGCCGAACGATACGCTGTGGACCACTGGCACCTGGGTGGCCCGCTCCCAGAAATCCTTGCGCTCCTCACCCCCCCAGACCGAAAGCGTCCCCAGGCCCGGCTCCGTTTTATCAGGCATCTTTTCACTGCCTCTCATTATTGTGGTGTGACTAATCGGAATTGGTGCGCCGACCTTCAGCGCCCCTCGACGCGGATCGTCCCGGCCTCGACCACACATCCCGCGCCGCAGGCCGCCGGGGGCTTGCCATCGCCCGGATCCGCCGCAGGCCGCCGGGGACTCGCCATCCCCCGGATCGACCACCGCCAGCCGCAGCGTATACACGCCAGCCAGCCCGTCCGGCAGCGGGATCGCGGCGTCGACGCCCTGGAAGCTGTACGGCTCCCAATCGCCGGTCGGCTCGCCCTGGCTGCCGATCATCGCCGCCTCAGCCTGGGCCACAGCCACGCCATCCGAGTCGATCAGCGCCGCTTGCAGCAGGTAGTCCCCCGGCATCTCCCCTCGCGTCACCCACACCGTGTGAGCGGCAAGGCTGTCTCCATCGGCGTCGACCGCCGGCGTCCGGTGGGCGACCATTTGCAGCGCCACCGCCGGGTCGGACGCGGTATAAGGGGCATCGATCGCCAGCCCGGCCCGGTCGATCACCCACAGGCCGTCGACGATCTCCTCCGCGTCCAGCGCGTCGATGTACGAGGCAAAGATCGGCAGCTCGCGGAACTGGGAGGGCCGTTTGATCTGGGCGGCGGGCCACGTTTCCAGCAGGATGTTCTGCCAGTAGGGGAGCACCTCCTCCCCCGCCAGGGCAGGCCCCCGGATCACGTCCCAGTAATACGGGTGCAGGAAGTGGTAGTCGAGCAGGTAGGGGATCATCGAGGGCGGCGCAATCAGGTTCGCGCCGGGTGGGATTCGCTCCCGGACGGCGGAGACGGTTGGCTGGTTGGTGTCCGCCCAGCTTCGCCGCACCTGGTCGCGCAGGCGGGCAGTCCCCACCCCGTGGATGATCAGCGCCAGCCCGATCCCGTACAGTATGATCCGGGCGACCGGCAGGCCGGGCCGCTCCTCCCCGCCCAGCCCGTAAGTGATCAGCGCGCCCGCAGCCCCGAAGAAGAAGGGCAGCCC
>JARRJX010000439.1:0-3113 GCA_037388645.1 Chloroflexota bacterium | reverse complement strand
GTTCTTCCGGGCGCGCACCGCCAAAGAATCGAGGATTGTCGGCACCGGGCTGGGGCTGGGCATCGTCAAGCAGCAGGTCGAGCGCTTCGGGGGGACGATCAGCGTGCGCAGTGAGGAGGGCGCGGGGACGACTTTTTCCGTTATCCTGCCGCTGACGTGTGATTGATCCGGTATAATAGGATCATGCGGTGACCCCAGGGTGATTCACTCCACCAGAGGTGGTGGTTAGGGATTTTGAGGTTTGCCATTCACTCAGGGGCCTTCTCCCCGGAGCAGAAAGCAGAGTATCAATGAATGCTTTATATGTCACTGCAACCGAACATTTCTCCGGCAAGACGGCGATCTGCCTGGGCCTGGGAAAGTGGCTGCAATCGACTGGCTACCGCACCGGCTACCTGAAACCGGTCAGCTTCTCGCCGATCCTCCTGCCGGGCCATCCCGTCGATGAGGACGCGGTGTTCATCAAGGAGATGCTCCAGCTTGAGCGAGAGCCTTGGGAGCTTTCTCCTATCGTGGTCACGCCCGACCTGCTCAACGAGTGTCTCGATCACGAAGAGGTCTGCCTGAAGCTGCACGAGCAGGTCAAAGAGGAGTATGCCGGGGCGGGGGCGGGGAATGACTTCCTGATCCTGGAAGGCGGGGGCAGCCTGCGCCAGGGCGGCGCGATTGGCCTGACCAGCCCGGCGGTCGCCGAGATGCTGGACGTGCCCGTCCTGGTCGTCGTCAAGTGCCGCAGCAAGCTGCGCATGCTCGACGACGCGCTCACCGCCCGGTTCCGCCTGGGCGACCGGCTGCTGGGCGTCGTGCTCAACCGCGTGCCCGACGAGGCGCTGTCCTTCATCAACGAGACCGCCCTGCCCTTCCTGGCGGAGCGTGGGATTACCGTGCTGGGCATCCTGCCCGAGGATCGCCACTTGGCGGCGATCAGCGTGGGCGAGCTGGTCGACGCCTTGGGCGCTCGTATCCTCGTCGGTGAGGATCGACTGGACGGGCTGTGCGAATCGCTGATGGTGGGGGCGATGGGCGCGCGCGAGGCGCTTGGCCGGTTTCGCGCCGTGCCCAACAAGGCGGTGTTCACCGGCGGAGACCGGACGGAAGTCCAGCTTGCCGCGCTGGAAAGCTCGACGGTCGCCCTGGTGCTGACCGGCAATATCCAGCCGTTGCAGGCCGTGGTCGAGCGCGCCGAGCGCCAGGGCGTGGCTGTGCTGCTGGTTCCCCACAACACGATGGAGGCAGTGGAGACCATCGACCAGGCCTTCGGCAAGACCCGCCTCGGCCACCCGGACAAGCTGGCCCGCTTCGAGGCGCTGATGGCCGCCCACATGGACTTTAACCGCCTGCTTACCCTGCTCAAGGCTTAGCCTGCTCAGGCTGAACGTCTGCTTGCCTGCGCCTGCACGCCGGGGCTGCCCCTGGCTGGTAGGCGCGATTGCTGTGTGCCGTGCCCCTCACTTATACTGTCAGCAGTTGGGTGAGGCCTATCTGACGAACGGAGCTGTCTCGTGTCTGAATACGATATTGGGCTGATCGGGCTGGCCGTGATGGGCCAGAACCTGGTCCTGAACATGGTTGATCATGGGTTCAAGGTCGCGGTGTTTAACCGCACGACCTCGAAAGTCGACGCCTTCCTTCAGGGCGAAGCGGCGGGGAAGCCGGTCGGTGGGGCGCACAGCGTCGAGGAGCTGGTCGGCCTGCTGAAGCGCCCCCGCCGGGTGATGTTGATGGTCAAGGCGGGCGCGCCGGTCGACGCGATGATCGGCAAACTGATCCCATACCTGGAGCCGGGTGACATCATCATCGACGGCGGCAACTCGCATTACGTCGACACCGCCCGCCGCGTCGAAGAGCTGGCCGCCCACGGCCTGTTGTACATCGGCACCGGCGTCTCCGGCGGGGAGGAAGGCGCTCGCCACGGCCCCTCGCTGATGCCCGGCGGCTCGCCGGAGGCGTGGCCGCACGTCAAGGATATCTTCCAGTCCATCGCCGCCAAGACGGCGGATGGCAGGCCCTGCTGTGACTGGGTAGGCGAAGGCGGCGCGGGCCACTTCGTCAAGATGGTGCACAACGGGATCGAGTACGGCGACATGCAGTTGATCGCCGAGGTGTACGATCTGATGGTGGGCGGGCTGAACCTCCCCTATGACGAGATGAGCGCCGCTTTTGCCGGGTGGAACGAGGGCAAGCTCGACTCGTACCTGATCGAGATCACCTCTCACATCCTGGCTTACCGGGACGAGGATGGGGAGCCGCTGGTCGAGAAGATCCTGGATGCCGCCGGGCAGAAGGGCACGGGCAAATGGACGGCGGTCAGCGCCCTCGACCTGGGCATCCCGGCCACCCTGACCGGTGAGGCGGTGTTTGCCCGGATGATGTCCGCCCTCAAGGAGCAGCGGGTGGCGGCCTCGGCGCTGCTCTCCGGGCCAGCCCCCACTTTCTCCGGCGATCCCAGCGCCTTCCTCGACGACCTGTGCGACGCGCTCTATGCCGCCAAGATCGCCTCCTACACCCAGGGCTTTATGCTGATGCAGGCCGCCGCCGCCGAATACGGCTGGTCGCTCGACTACGGCAGCATCGCCCTGATGTGGCGCGAGGGCTGCATCATCCGCGCCGTGTTCCTGGATCGCATCTACGAGGCGTATCAGAACGACGCCGGGCTGACTTCCCTGCTGCTCGACCCCTACTTCAAATCGGCGGTCGAGTCCGCGCAGGCCGCCTGGCGGCGCGTGGTGGGGCAGGCGGTCGGCTGGGGCATCCCCACTCCGGCCCTCTCCAGCGGGCTGATGTTCTATGATGCCTACCGCCGCGCTCGGCTGCCCGCCAATCTGATCCAGGCCCAGCGCGACTACTTCGGCGCGCACACCTACGAGCGGGTCGACCGCCCGCGCGGCCAGTTCTTCCACACCAACTGGACGGGTGAGGGCGGCGATGTCACCGCCGGGACCTACCAGGCCTGAGTTTTATTCAATCTGCGGATATAGGGGGGCGGTATGTACGCCCCCCTTTTGTTTCTGCCCGCGGTATGTTGGGGATCGCAGCGGGGTGAATACCCCCTGTCACGTTGCAGAGCGCGTTAGGCACTTTTTGGCCCTCACCCTGAGCTTGAAACCCCAATT
>JARRJX010000438.1:0-3114 GCA_037388645.1 Chloroflexota bacterium | reverse complement strand
CTGGCTGGATTCCTCCCCGGTAGCGACGAACTCGTCACGCATCGCCAGCCAATCGGAGAGCCAGCCGTAGTCCTCCGGCGAGAGCGCGATAGGAGCCAGGTGGTGCTTATCGGCCAGGATTTCGAGCGCGTGGGTGGCCGCCGAGCGCACGACCCACTGCTCGTCGTGGGCTTCCGCGTCGCGCAGCAGGTCGAGCGACCAGTTCTCGTCGATGCGGCTCAGCCCGTCGATGGTGGCGCGCCGGGTAGCCGGGTCCTGCTCGCCGAGCGCCTCTTTGAGGATGTCGTACCCCTCCCCGGCGAAGTTGGCGGCGAAGATCATGGCCGCCGAGCGCCGGGCCATCTCACTGCCCCGCACCAGGGTATGGATCAAATAATCGAGGGCTGATGTAGTATCCAGCGCGCCCAGAGCGAGCGTGCTGGCTGTCTCGACCACCGGGTTGGAGTCGTTGAGCAGCTCGCCCAGCGTCAGCAGCGATTCCGGGTCGCCGGTCGCGCCCAGGCCCAGCGCACACAGGATGCGGGTGCGCGGGTCCTCAATCTCGACGCCCTGGCGGAAGACGAACCCGACGTTCAGGTCGCGGGCGGCGACCAGGGCGGCCATCGCCCGCTCACGGGCGTGGGGGAAGCGGGTCACGTCGAGCACGATGCGGGCGATCTGGGTGAACACCCCGCCCTGCCAGTTTGCCGAAGGTTCGGCGTCGGCGGCCCAGACGGCCAGCGAGAGCAGCTCGTCCAGGCCGATGCTTGGCTGGGCCTGCAGGCGGGCCTCGACGTAAGACGTCACGTCCGCCATCCCGGCCAGGAAAGGCATCATCAGCTCGACGAGTGGGTTGTCTCCCTGGAGCAATTCTGGCGTGTAATCGGCGTCACGGTAATAGCGGGCGGCCAGGTAAGCCCCGATTGTGGGGTGGGTGAAGGCGACCTGCTTGGTGGTGCGCTCGGACAGGAGCCTGACCTCGCCGATCATCGAATAGACGAAGCCGGGTGTGCCGACCGAGACGCGCCCTTCGGCGGCGCGGCGGGCGGCGTTCACGGCGTGGGTGACGTCCTGGGTGGTGAACCGCTCGCCCCCCCAGGTCGCCAGGTACCGTTCGCCGACGGCCTCCAGGCCGGGTTGTAGCTCAGCGGCGGGGGTGATCCGGTCGATGTACGCACCGTACCAGGCCAGCCGCCCCTGTTGGTGGGCGTCGCCTGCATAGGTCGCCCAGACTTTGAGCGTGCCATCCAGCGGCGAGCGCAGCCGGATGTTGCGCACCGCCACCCGGACCGTCTCCGGCGGCACGGCGGGCCCTTCCTGATCTCCGTTCTTGTCGAACACTTCCCAGGCGGTAGCCCAGTGCTCGGCTAATTCCACGAACTCGTTGCGGCTGAAGGGCAGGATGAACACCGGCTGGAATCCGGCGGCCTGCAACGGCTGGAAGCCCCTGGCTGGGCCGCTGACGACGATCCGGTTCTCCGGGTAGCTGGCGAGCAGCGCTTCGAGCCAGCCGGTCACGAGCGGGCGCTTGTCGGGCGGGACTTCGTCCCAGCCATCGGCCAGGATCAGCGCGCCCCCGTCCGCGCACTGCTTTTGCAGCGCGTTGAGGATCGGGCCGGCGACGCCGGGCAGGCTCCAGCGCACGGCGTCAAAGAGCGGGGAGAGCGGATCAGGCTCGTCCCCCAGCCGGTCGGGCGAAAGCTCCAGGTCGGCCAGGTGAAGCGGGACGGGCAGGCGGACGTGGTCTAATAACGCGCCGGGCTGGTCGTCGGCGGTCTGGCGGGCGGCCAGGATCGTCATCAGCGCCAGCGTGATGCTGCGCCCGCTCCCCGGCGGGCCGAGCAGGGCGAGGTGATGATTGCCCCGGAGAAGCTGGTCGAGCGGGATGCCGTTGAGCGGGAACTGGGCGATGAGCTGGGGCAGGTCGGGGATCAGCGGCAGCAGCTCTAACGGGTCCTGCCGGGCCGCCGCGTCCTCGTCGGATGGGTCGTAAGGGGGACGGAGTGTGTAAAAGCGGGGCAGGACGGCCACCTGCTCAAGCGGGAAGAGATGCCCGGCCAGGTGCCAGGCGTTGGCCGCCTTGATCACCGCCTCCCGATAGCGAGCGTCCGCCGAACGCGAGAGGCGCTCACGGGTGCGCGTCGCCTGCTGCTTCACCGAGGACTGGAGAGCAGCGAGCCGCCCCCGCTGGCTGACAATCAGCGCGCCCAGCCCGGCGGCGACGATGGCTCCTACGATTAAGGATAGTGGATCAATAGTCATTGCCCGTTTACCTGGTCAACTGATGTATAGAATTCGGTGGCAGGTCGTGCAGGTGAGCACCTCACCCCGCCTCACAAGCTGTTTATCCTGGGAGGTCAGCTCGACGCCGCACACCGCGCACTCGCCGCCCTTGACGATGGCGACGGCAATCCCGCCGCGCAGCCGGTCACGCAGCGAATCATAAAGCTGGAGGTGCTCCAGCTCGATCTCCTGGCGGGTCTGCTCCGCCTCGGCCAGCAGCCCGGCTAATTGGGATTCAAGCCCGGAGCGCTCCTCGCTCAACTCCCCCAGGTGCTCGGCCTGCTCCTGCTTCACCCGCTCCAGGTTGTCTGCCGCCGCCTGGGCGGACTCCGCGCATTCCTCGGCCTGGAGCATGGCCTCAAGGAGGGGTTCTTCGAGCGATTTGTGGCGAGTGTTCAGCTCGGCCAGCTTGTCTTGCAGGTCGGTCAGCTCGCGCGGGTTGAGCACTTTTCCCGAATACAGCCGTTTCTCGGCGGCCTCCGCTTCCTGCTTAAGCTTCTGGCGCTCCGCTTCCAGGTTGGCCTGTTTGGCACGCCAGTCATGCTGGGAAACTTGAGCCGCTTCGAGCGCGGCCTGGGCGGCGCGGACGGCCTCGTTTTGGGCGAGCAGAGTGTCGATCTCAGCCAGACGGTCGCGGATTGAATCGATCTGACTGTCCAATGATTGCAGGTGATATAGACTGGCAGGTTGGCTCACCGTGGCCCTTCTGGATTGTATGAATACTGAGATACTTTTTGCTTTCGACCAGACACGAGGCCCATTATACTACTCCCCAGAATAAGGCAACAAGCGGGATGATGCGTTACGGGAAGTGTGTGAGAGAATGCTGATGATCGACCGCCGTGAATGGCG
>JARRJX010000437.1:0-3143 GCA_037388645.1 Chloroflexota bacterium | reverse complement strand
TGACGATCACCTGGGGCTGCACCTCACGGATGATCTCGGCGATGCGAGCCGCGACCTGCTGCGGATCGGCGGCGGCCAGCGAATCGGGATGCCGGTTATCCGCCGACCCGGCCATCCCCGAATCGCGGTAGCCCAACGTGTAGACACCGGCAAACCCCAGCTTTTCGGCGGCGCAGCGCAATTCTGCCAGACGCAGCTCGGCTATCGTTTCGTAGTCCTGCATGAACTTCGGGTCAACCGTACCGACATCCCCATTTGTGGTGCAAATGAGATAGACTTCGACCCCCTGGTCGACATAATGGGCGACCGTCCCGGCCAGCCCAAACGTCTCATCATCCGGATGAGCCATCGAGATCAACAAACGCTTCTTGCCGTCTGACATCCTGTACCTCTGCTCCACTAAGTGCAAATTTACACGCTCAAACCGAGCGCGCTACGCTACGTCCGGCACGCCCAATATCCGGTGAAGGAACTGGCCGGTATAACTCTCCGGAACCATGGCGACCTCCTCCGGCGTGCCCTGAGCGATGAGCTGCCCACCGGCGTCGCCGCCCTCCGGGCCTAAATCGATGATGTAATCGGCCACCTTAATGATATCGAGATGATGCTCGATTATCACGACGGTGTTGCCCTGGTCGACAAGCTGCTGAAGCACGTCGACCAGCCGCTCCACGTCCGCGGCGTGCAGGCCAACCGACGGCTCGTCCAGGACGTAGAAGGTCTGGCCGGTGGCGCGCTTGGCAAGCTCTCTGCTCAATTTGACGCGCTGGGCCTCGCCGCCTGACAGCGTCGTGGCAGGCTGGCCTAAACGGATATACCCTAAACCGACGGCGTCAAGCGTCTCCAGCTTACTGACGATGGCGGGAAACGCCTCGAAAACCTGGAGCGCTTCACAGACTGTCATCTCCAAAACGTCCGCTATGTTCATCCCCTTGAAGCGGACTTGCAGCGTCTCGCGGTTGTATCGCTTGCCGTTGCAGACATCACACGGGATGTAAACATCCGGCAAGAACTGCATCTCGACCTGGAGCACGCCCTGCCCCTGGCACGCCTCGCAGCGCCCCCCTTTGACGTTAAAGCTGAACCTGCCGGGTTTGTAACCCCGCACCTTGCTCTCAGGCAGCTCGGCAAACAACTGGCGGATGTGGTCAAATAGCTTGGTGTACGTCGCCGGGTTCGAGCGCGGCGTGCGGCCAATAGGGGACTGGTCGATGTTGATAATCTTGTCGATGTGCTCAAGCCCCTCTAACTGGGCGTGCATGCCCGCACGTTCGCGGCTGCCATGCAGGGCCTGGGCCATTTTCCTGTAGATCACGTCAACCAGGAGCGTGCTCTTACCACTCCCGGAGACGCCGGTCACGCAGACCAGCTTGCCCAGCGGAATCTCGACCGTCAAATCCTTGAGGTTGTTCTCCGACGCACCCCGCACGATCAACGACTGTCCATTCCCGTTGCGGCGCTTCTCCGGGATGGGCACGTAACACCGCCCGGAAAGGTACGCGCCGGTCAGGGAGTCGGGGTTCGCCTCGATGGCCTGGGGCGTGCCCTCGGCGACGATCTGTCCACCGTGCTCCCCCGCCCCAGGGCCTAAGTCGACGATCCAGTCCGCATGGCGGATGGTCTCCTCGTCATGCTCGACCACCAGCAGGGTGTTCCCCAGGTCGCGCATGCCTTCCAGGGTGTGGATCAGGCGCAGGTTGTCCCGCTGGTGCAAGCCGATGCTTGGCTCATCCAACACATAGAGGACGCCCATCAACTGCGAGCCAATCTGCGTTGCCAGGCGGATTCGCTGGGCTTCTCCACCAGAAAGCGTGCCAGCCGCGCGGCTCAGAGTCAGGTAATCCAACCCCACGTCCACCATAAATCGCAGACGCGATTCGATCTCTTTCAGAACCTGGTAGGCAATCGACAGGTCTCGCTCAGACAACAGGCTCTCCGCCCCACCATTCCCACGCAGCTGCTCGACCCAGCCCAGCAGCTTGCTGATGGGCAGCGTCGTTACCTCGTGAATGGAGCGACCGGCAACCGTGACCGCCCGTGCGGCGGGCAGCAGGCGCTCGCCCTGGCAGGTCGCGCAGGGGATCTCGGTCATGTACTGCTCGATCTGCTCCCGGATGTGCATCGAGGTAGTCTCCTGGTAGCGGCGCTCCAGGTTCCCGATCACGCCTTCGTAGCGAGTCCGGTACTCACGCTTGTAGCCGTCCCGGTTGCGGTACTTGACCGTCACCTGGTCGCGCCCGGAGCCATACAACAGAATCTTCTGGTGCTCCTCGCTCAGGTCTCGCCAGCGCATATTCATGTCGATGCCGTACGCATCGGAGACGGCCACCACAAGCTGCCGGAAATAACCGTCCTTTTCCCAGGTGCTCCAGCCCGACGCCCTGAACGGCCCTTCGTCAAGCGTCAGGTCGGGGTTGGGCACCACAAGATACGGATCGATCTCCAGCCGAACGCCCAGCCCCTGGCAGTCCTCGCAGGCACCGTGCGGGCTGTTGAACGAAAACGACCTTGGCTCCAATTCTGGAATACTGATCTGGCAGTGGGCACAGGCCAGGTGCTCGGAAAACAGGACATCCTCGCCGGTGTCGGCAACGTTAACGACGACGATCCCATCGCCCAACTCTAACGCGGTCTCGATGCTGTCCGTCAGCCGGAAGCGGGCGGCGTTGGCCTCCTCGCCGTCGGGGTCGTCATACTGATGCAGCACGAGGCGGTCGATAACAACCTCGATCGTGTGCATCTTATAGCGGTCAAGCTCGATCTGCTCGTCTACGTCCAGAACCTCGCCGTCGACCCGCACCCGGACAAACCCAGAGCGCTGCAAATCCTCGAACACGCGCTTGTGGTGACCCTTTCGATCCTTGATAATCGGAGCCAGGATTTGCACGCGGGCACCGTCGGGCATGTTCTCGACCGCTTCGACGATCTGCTGGGCGTTCTGCTGAGTGACCTCGCGGCCACAATTGGGGCAGTGGGGAACACCGATTCGGGCATATAGCAGACGCAAATAGTCGTAGACTTCGGTGACTGTGCCCACCGTCGAGCGGGGGTTGCGGCTGACCCCCTTCTGGTCGATTGAGATCGCCGGGATTAACCCCTAGATCTGCTCGACGTCAGGCTTGTCCATCCGGCCCAGAAACTGG
>JARRJX010000436.1:0-5938 GCA_037388645.1 Chloroflexota bacterium | reverse complement strand
GATATCGGGCAGCCATTGGCAGTGCCTGTTATCCGGCAGCTCAAACAATGGTTTCGCCCCCGCCCAGATGAGACGGTCATCATTGATGCGCCACCAGGCCGGGGTGCCGTGCAGAACGCTTCGTTGTCGACAGTGCGGCAGCAGGCTGATTCGCCAATAAACACATGCCTGCCCGTGCTCACACATATGGAGGTAGCGTGATATGAAAATCGCGATCAGCACCAATACACTTTCACCTGAAGCCCGGCTGGAGCCGCGCTTTGGGCGTGCGGCTGCATTCGTTTTCGTCGATACTGAAACCGGTGAGCGCCTGCCGCAGGCTAACCCCGCTGCCAGCGCCGCGGGCGGAGCGGGCATCCAGGCCGCTGAGTTAATTGTGCGGCAAGGGGCTGACGCCGTGATCAGCGGCACCTTTGGGCCTAACGCCTATGAAGTCCTGGAGGCGTCCAGCGCAACGCTTTACTGCGCCCAAAGCGGCACCATCGACGAGGTGTTGCAGCGATTCCGGAATGGACAACTTGACCAGTTTGAAGGAGGGCCAGGCAGGCGTGGGCATCGCAGAAGAGGTGGGCGGTGATCATTGCCGTTGCCAGTGGGAAAGGTGGAACCGGCAAAACCACCATCGCCACCAGCCTGGCGCTGGTGCTTGCCTCCCACAGGTCGGTCTGCTTTCTGGACTGTGACGTTGAGGCACCCAACGCACACCTATTCCTGGAACCAATGCTGGATGTGCGCAAGCTCGCGGTGCTGCCGGTGCCGCAGATCGATCAAGCGCGCTGCCAACACCAGGGTACCTGTGCGAAGGTCTGCCAATTCAATGCGATTGCGATAGCTGGTGAGACAGTCCTTGTCTTTCCTGACCTGTGTCATGGCTGTGGAAGCTGCATGCTCAACTGCCCGGCAGGGGCCATCATTGAGCAGCCTCACAGACTGGGAATACTGGAGAGTGGGCGGGCCAACACAGGCATCCGGTTTGCACGAGGAGTGCTCGATATCGGGCAGCCATTGGCAGTGCCTGTTATCCGGCAGCTCAAACAATGGTTTCGCCCCCGCCCAGATGAGACGGTCATCATTGATGCGCCACCAGGCACTTCGTGTCCGACAGTCGAATCGCTCCAGGGTGCGGACTATGCGCTGCTGGTGACCGAACCTACCCCTTTTGGCCTGCATGACCTGAGACTTGCCTATGAACTCACGCGGGAGCTGGGTCTTCCGACGGGTGTCATCATCAACCGGGATGGGATTGGGGATAGTGGTACCAGAGACTTCTGCGCCAGCGTCGATCTGCCGGTGCTGCTGCACATACCGCTGGATCGGGCACTGACAGAGGGTCTGGCACAGGGGGTGCCCCTGGTTGCGCTGCGCCCCCAGTACACAGCGCACCTGTGGAGAGTCTTAGCGATGATCGGCCACCGACTCAGAGAGACAGCATGCTAAAACCTGGCGGACCAGCAGCCAAACAGCTTGTCATCCTCAGTGGCAAGGGCGGCTCCGGCAAAACCAGTGTATGTGCCGCTTTCTGTCACCTGGCGAGCTTATCTGAGCGGGCACGCGCAGTGCTCATCGATGCGGATGTCGATGCCTCCAACCTCGAATTGGTGGTGGCACCGCACCGTGTCGAGGAACACGAGTTCAGTGGCGGCCAACTGGCCGTAATCAACCCCGCGTTATGTGCAGGTTGTGGTATCTGCGCAGATGTGTGCCGCTTCGAGGCGGTTCTTGAGTGGGAGAGCATCTATACGGTCAATCCTATCGCCTGTGAAGGTTGTGCGGCGTGCCAGACACAGTGCCCGGAGGACGCCATCCATATGGAGCCGCAGGTAGCCGGGCGTTGGTTTCGCTCAGACAGCCGCTACGGGCCACTCTTTCACGCTGCGCTTACCCCAGGAGCAGAGAACTCGGGCAAGCTGGTGGCGTTGGTGAAACAGCTGGCAGGCCAGATGGCCATAGATAATGCCTATCCATTGATGATTGTGGATGGGCCGCCCGGAATTGGCTGCCCGGTGATTGCTGCGGTCTCTGGCGCCGATCTGGCCGTAATTGTGGCCGAGCCGACGGTGTCAGGGATTGCGGATATGCAGCGCATCCTTCGAACCGTCGAGCATTTCAATGTATCAGCTCTCGTGTGCATTAACAAAGCCGACATCTATACGGCAGGCCGGGAGGAGATTGAGGTGTTTTGTGGGGATAAAGGGCTGGCAATCGCTGGGCGCATTCCGTTTGATCTTGCCGTGCCAGAAGCGATGAGCCAGGGCGAGCCGATTACCGTCTACGAGCCAGGAGGCCGGGTGAGCCAGGCGCTTCACGAAACCTGGGAACATGTCCTGGCTGTGCTGAATAATACGAGAAGGTCTGATGAGACTGATTGACGATCTGCTTGACACGCTGCCCAATGGGAGAATCTGTGATGTGCGTATCGGTCTGCACTGGACGGCTGTCGTTGCAGAGGCAGATGGCATCAGGCGCTGCGGGTTGGCATCCACCCTGATTGACGGTCACGAGCATGGCGTGGTGGACGTGCCTCAGGCAGGTCAATTGGAGACGTTCTCAGCCCTGGATCTTGCCCGTTTCGCCCAATCTGACCGGTCGACAATGGCGAGCATCGGTGTTGCCACGATCAACGCGCTACTGCCACCCCAGCCAGCAAGCTGGACCGACGAGAATGCGGAAGAGATGTTAGCCCGGCATGGGGCAAACAGGGTGGTAGCTCTGGTTGGGCATTTCCCATTTATCCCCCGCCTGCGCCCACGCGTTGGGGAGTTGTTTGTACTTGAACGTAACCCGCATGAAGAAACTTTGCCCGGCCCATGCAGTTGTCCTGGTTTTAGGGCCCAGCACGCCACTCAGCCCAATTCTGTTCGAGCATGGCGTCCACATACTCTGTGGGTCAGTTGTGACGGCGGTTGAGCCCGTGCTGAAAGCCATTCAGCAGGGGGCAAATTTCCGCCAGGTTCACCGGGCTGGTGTGCGGCTGGTCACAATGGGCCAGAAGTAATGTGTGCGGGTCAAATACCAACAAGTGATGTCAAGGAGGAGCCACAAATCGTGACTATGAATCCTGAGGGTGGAAAACCCGAATCAGGCCGGGAAAACACCCTCTAGCAGCCTCTCAATACCAGTCGGAGATGAGGTCAGGTGATCGATCCACATCCCGCCGTGCTGGGCTTAAGTGGAGAGTCCTTCACAAGCTGACTGGCGGATACCACAGGAGTACGGCGATGGCGCAAAAGGTGTCAGTGAAGGCGCTTTATCAGGCGCTGGCTTCGGTTAACCACCCCGAGATTCAAGAACGGAATCTGGTGGTACTAGGAATGATCCCAGAGATCAGGGTTGTTGGCGATAAAGCGCAGGTAACCCTGGCACTACCCTTTCCAAATACTCCAGTGGAGCAAACATTAATCGCCTTGATCCGGGACGCAATAGTCGGGATGGATGCAGGGCTTGAGGCAGATGTAAGCCTGGTAACGATGGATCCAAAACAACGGATAGCTTTCGTAGCCTGCTCCAGGGGAGAAGACCCCACCACAGTGAATAAACCAATCGCACACGTTATAGCGATAGTGAGTGGCAAGGGCGGCGTAGGCAAATCCTCTGTGGCAGGCTTATTGGCCTGTGCACTGCGGTATCGTGGGTTCGAGGTCGGCATTCTGGACGCGGATATTACCGGACCGAGTATTCCGATGATGTTCGGTGTCCATCAACCACCCACGGCTGGCTTGGAAGGGATCCAACCGATCAAGTCTCGCACCGGCATCAAGCTGATGTCGATTAACCTGCTGCTATCAGACGAAAACCAACCCGTTGTTTGGCGTGGGCCATTGATCAGCCGGGCGATTCAGCAGTTCTGGCGCGACATTGCCTGGGGCAACCTGGACTACCTGATTGTCGATCTGCCGCCGGGTACGTCAGACGCTGCCCTGACCGTTACCCAGTCCCTCCCGCTGGACGGGATCGTGCTGGTTACCTCCCCACAAGACCTGGCGTTGATGGTTGTTCGTAAAGCGGCAAACATGGCCCAGCACCTGGGTCTTGCGCTGATCGGCCTGGTGGAGAACATGAGCCATACCATTTGTCCCCACTGCGGTGGCACGATCGATATCTTTGGACCCAGTCGGGCTGAAGAGGCTGCGCATCAGATCGGGACGAAGTTACTCGGTCGGATACCGCTTGATTCTGCCCTGGCAGTTCTATGCGACGCTGGGTCAATTGAGGATTATCACTGCGATGTGTTTGAAGCCGTTGCAGAGCAAGTGATTCGATCCGTACCAGAGGTGGCATCCGCTACCGCTGGACGTTAAGGCCCTACCCCGGATTGTGTGGTCGGAGAGCAGCGCCGGAGTAAAGGTTAGGGCAACAATAGAAGTCGGGATGGCGCATGTTGGGTGTGACTGTGTGGAGGAAAATCTGATGACGACAAAACGAGTTAAAGAGTGGATGACTCAAGAGGTCATAACGGTAGCAAGCAGTTGCCCACTGCCAGAGGCTTATTGGCTCATGATTGAGAATAAGATTCGTCGCCTCCCGGTGGTAGATGAAGGCAGACTGGTCGGTATCGTCACGCTGGAGAACCTGCGTCGCATAAACCCGATCAACGTCACCATGCTTGATATAGTTTACATCAACGAGATGCTTGCTAAGCTCCCGATACGTCGGTTGATGACGGAAAATCCGAAAACCATTTCTCCTTCCGCCTCGCTGATTGAGGCAGCCCGGATGATGTTGCAACACAAAATCAGTGCACTGCCAGTGCTCGACGGAGGCAAGCTGGTGGGCATCATCACCGAGAGCGATATTTTTCGCGCGTTTGTGGAATCTGAAGAAAGGGTAACGGGCTGAAAGGTTGGACAATGTATCCCGCCCATTGTGGCGGCTGCTTCTACTGGCGAATGAGCCGGAGAAATCTGTTCAGCTTTCTTGTGAGGAATGCTTCGCGCTGCTGGAGTACGACGCCGACTTGTTGGCAGCAGGCGCTCCTCTCGAACGACTCCGACCATCTATCATGCGCCATCTATCACTCTGCTCAGCGTGTCAGAAGCACTATGATAGCTGGTTAACAACACTCGAAGAAAATAAAAAAGCTTGAGCAGGACCTGGATCAAATCAAATAAAACCAGGAGCGTTGAACCACTATGGAATCTCCCAATGTTGAAATTACTGCAACAATTAACAACGTTCACCGAACGCTTTCGGTTAGCCCGGACGAAAGCTTGTTAGCCGCACTGCGCCGCGCTTCTTATTTCAGCGTCAAAGCTGGCTGCGACGATGGCACCTGCGGAGTCTGCATCGTACTGGTCAATGGGAAGCCAGTTCGCAGTTGCAAAATAAAAGCGGTGGATATGAACGGTGCAGCGATCACCACTCTTGAGGGTTTAAGCCAGGATGACAACCTGCATCCCCTCCAGGCGGCTTTCATGGACACGGGCGCGATTCAATGTGGTTTTTGCACGCCCGCACAGATTCTGTCGGCCAAGGCACTGCTCGATCACAACCTCAACCCAACTGACGATGAAATCCGCAAGGCGTTGAACGGCGTGCTCTGCCGTTGCACGGGGTATGTGCGTGGGGTGGATGCCGTGCAGCGTGCCGCCGCGATGCTGCGCGGGGAGAAGCCCGCACCCTATACTCACATAGTGCAAAAACTGCCAGAAGAAGACGAGCCCCTCGACTTGCCAGAAGCGTTCTACCGGCGTGACGGGAGCCGCAATCCCCTGCCGCCCCTGGTCTTTACTCCCAGAGATATGAGCCAGACACAGGTGGTGGGCAAACCTGAGATCAAGGTCGATGCCAGAAAGCTGGCCGAAGGCCGCCCGGTGTTCACAGATGATTTCCGTTTGGAAGGGATGCTCTACGGGGCGCTGCTGACCAGTCCGCACGCCCATGCCCGCATCCACCGCATTGATGCCGGCAAGGCACGCACCTTGCCCGGTGTCCATGCGGT
>JARRJX010000435.1:0-4563 GCA_037388645.1 Chloroflexota bacterium | reverse complement strand
GAGCAGCAGGCCATCCAGATGATCATCCGCGAGTACACCTACGAGGCGGGCGTTCGCAACCTGGAGCGAGAGATCGCGAACATCCTCCGGAAGATCGCCCGGCGTGTCGCCGAGCAGCGCCGCTATCCCAAGCGCATCACGCCCGGAAGCCTGCCCAAGTTCCTGGGGCCGCCGAGTATCCCCGGCCCGCTGCTGCTTACCCAGGACGAGGTGGGTGTTGCTGTGGGGGTCGCCTGGACGGAGGCAGGAGGAGATGCGCTGCCGGTTGAGGTGACCTTGATGCCCGGCAAGGGAACGCTGACGCTGACCGGTCACCTGGGCGAGATCATGCAGGAGAGCGCCCAGGCAGCCTTGAGTTACACGCGCTCGCGTGCCGAAGAGCTTGGGCTGGACAGCGATGAATTCGAGAACACGGATGTCCATATCCATTTGCCGGAAGGGGCGATCCCCAAAGACGGCCCCTCGGCGGGGATTACGGTGGCGACCGCGCTGGTTTCCGCTTTCACCGGGATTCCGATTCGATATGACGTGGTCATGACCGGCGAGATCACGCTGCGCGGGCGTGTCCTGCCTGTTGGTGGCATCAGGGAGAAAGTGCTGGCCGCACACCGGATCAACATCTATGACATCATCATCCCGGCCAAGAACAAAGAGGACCTTGTCGACGTGCCGCGTGAAGCCCGCAAAGACATGAACGTGATATTGGTAAACACCATGGACGAGGTGCTGGCGGCTGCTTTGCGGAGCGATCCCCTGAACATAGCCAACGAATCCGAAGACGAACCGGAAGACGAGACACAAGGTGACTCGCCGACCGAGACAACAGCCACCGAATGAGGTGCGCCTGGCTAGGCTGCCAGACTGCTGAGCCTAAGCCGATTCTTTGAGCGGTTTTAGAGGGGACTACTGGTGATGATTTTCTCGGTTACAAATGTTTGACAAGGCCAACCGGGCAAGGTAAACTAACCCCTTGCCAGTATGTCAAGGTCAGTGGCATGCTCGTCCGCGAGCCTATACCACTGAATAGGATATTGGAATTATCGTTGAAGGTCATCTTCGCCATTTTCGATGGCCTTCTTCTTTGGAAAATTGAGATGGGCGTGTCGGATGGCTTGCGCCCGTCTTGCGCGTTCTTTTAGAGACGGTCGTTCGGTATGGTCGAGGTGGGTTGCGCGGAAGCGCGCCGCGCACCGGATCACATCCTGGGAGGCTTGGTGTGCCAACAATTAACCAGTTGATTCGCAAAGGCCGCAAGGTAAAGAAGAAGAAGAGTAAAGCTCCGGCGCTGCAATATACATTCAACAGCCACACTCAACGCCGCGTTCGGCAGCCGAAGGGTGCGCCGCAGAAACGCGGTGTGTGTACTCAGGTGCGAACAATGACCCCTAAGAAGCCTAACTCGGCGCTCCGCAAGATCGCCAGGGTGCGGCTGAGCAATAACATCGAGGTAACCGCCTACATCCCTGGTGAGGGGCATACCTTGCAAGAGCACTCCGTGGTGCTGGTGCGCGGCGGACGTGTGAAGGACCTGCCAGGCGTGCGCTATCACATTGTGCGTGGAACCCTTGACGCGACGGGCGTCGATGAAAGAAACCAGGGCCGCAGCAAGTACGGCACTAAAAAGCCCAAGAAGTAGAGCGACTTCTGCGATTGGCCCGGTTATTCGCTTTTTGCTTGAGTAATTGAGAGGTAGTTATGCCAAGGCGATATCGTCCACCTAAGAGACAGGTTAGCCCAGACCCACGGTACAACAACGTCAATCTGGCGATGTTTATCAACCGGATCATGGTCGCTGGTAAGAAGAGCGTTGCCAGGCGGCTGGTGTATGATGCGCTGGATCTGATCCAGGAGCGGGCCAAGCGTGAGCCTGTCGAGGTGTTTGAGGAAGCGCTCAGGAACGTCACGCCCATGGTAGAGGTTAAGCCGCGGCGGGTAGGGGGTTCTACCTACCAGGTGCCGATTGAGGTAGACGCTCATCGAGGGCGCGCGCTGGCGATGCGCTGGCTGGTGGCGGCTGCCCGCGCCCGGGGTGGGCACGGCTTCAGCCAGAAGCTGGCCGCCGAGCTGATGGATGCGGCGCGTGGTGAGGGGGCTGCCTTCAAAAAGAAGACGGATACCCACCGTATGGCGGAGGCCAACCGGACATTCGCCCACTCCCGGTGGTAGGTGTTGTGCTTTGATAGGCTGATTTATTGGTATTTGGATCAGATACAGTAGTAAATGACAGATTATCGGACGAGATCGGATGAGTACGCGGAAATCGCTTGACCTGGTCAGAAATATTGGGGTTATCGCTCACATTGACGCGGGTAAAACAACCACGACGGAGCGTATCCTTTACTATACCGGCAAAACTCACCGGATCGGTGAGGTGCACGAGGGTACGACCGTTACCGACTGGATGGAGCAGGAGCGTGAGCGTGGTATCACGATCACCGCTGCGGCCATCACGGCGGATTGGAAAGGCTACCAGATCAACGTGATCGACACCCCAGGACATATCGACTTCACAGCCGAAGTCCAGCGCAGCCTGCGTGTTCTGTATGGTGGCGTCGTCGTGTTCGACGGCGTCGCCGGGGTTGAGCCGCAGTCTGAGACGGTCTGGCGTCAGGCGGATCGGTACAACGTCCCTCGGATTTGTTTTGTGAACAAAATGGATCGAGTTGGGGCCGATTTTGTCCGCGACGTAGGCATGATCCGCGAGCGCCTGGGGGCCAATCCCATCGCCGTACAGATTCCGTGGGGCGTGGAGAGCGATTTCAAAGGCGTGATCGATTTGCTGGAAATGCAGGCGATTACCTGGGCCGACGAGTTAGGCGCGCAGCCGGTCTATCAGGATATCCCTGAGGATCAGCTCGACTGGGCGCAGGAAGCACGGGGGACTATCTTCGAGCGTATCGTCGAGACGGACGATCAGCTCGTGGAGAAATACCTCTCCGACGAGGAAATCACGGTAGACGAGATCAAAGGCGCGCTGAGACGCGCCACGCTGGAGGGACGAGGAAATCACGGTAGACGAGATCAAAGGCGCGCTGAGACGCGCCACGCTGGAGGGCCGCGCCCATCCTGTGTTGTTAGGCTCTGCCTTGAAGAACAAGGGTATCCAGCCCTTGCTGGACGCGATCATCGACTATCTGCCCTCTCCGCTGGACGTGCCGCCGATCGAAGGCGTCAACCCTAAGACCGAGGAGGTCGAGGTCCGGTCGGCGTCCGACGACGAGCCGTTGAGCGCCCTGGTGTTCAAGATCGTGACCGATCCTTATGTGGGGCGTCTGGCTTATTTCCGCGTCTACTCCGGCGTCATCAAAGCCGGAAGCACGGTGCGCAACGCGACGAACGCCCAGAATGAGCGAGTCGGGCGCGTCCTCAGGATGTTCGCTGATCGCCGGGAAGATATCGAGGAAGTGCATGCGGGCGATATTGCCGCGACTCTGGGGCTGAAGAACACCTTTACCGGCGATACGCTGTGCCCGGTCAATGCGCCGATCATCCTGGAGAACATCACCTTCCCTGAGCCGGTGATCCAGGTGGCGGTGGAGCCAAAGACCAAGGTCGATCAGGACAAAATGTCTGAGGCCTTGCGCAAGCTCTCAGAAGAAGACCCCACCTTTCGCGTTCATGTGGACGACCAGACCGGGCAGACGATCATCTCCGGCATGGGTGAGTTGCACCTTGACATCATCATTGACCGGATGAAGCGCGAGTTTAAGGTCGGATGCAACGTCGGGAAGCCGCGTGTTTCTTATCGCGAGACGATTACCAGGCCCGCGTCTGCCGACGTGACCTTCCGGCGGCAAACCGGGGGGCACGGTCAGTACGCTCGCGTCAAGATCGAGATCGAGCCGGCGGAAACCGGTGCTGGCTTCGTGTTTGAGGATGAGATCAGGGGCGGGGCAATTCCCAGAGAGTTCATCAAGCCCACTGCGGATGGGATCAAAGACGCGCTCTCCAGCGGCGTGATCGCCGGGTTCCCGGTGATCGATGTCCAGGTCAGCCTGGTCGACGGGGATTTCCACGAGGTGGACTCCTCAGACCTGGCCTTCAGAATGGCAGGCAGCATGGCGCTGAAAGAGGCCGTTCAAAAGGCTAGCCCAAAGCTGCTTGAGCCGATCATGCGCGTTGAGGTTGTCACGCCAGAGGAGTATCTGGGGGCTGTTCAGGGCGACATTTCGGCTAAACGTGGTCAGATCGAGGCGATGGAGATACGCCCTGGGGGCGCGCAGGCGCTGGATGCGTTTGTCCCCCTCTCTGAGATGTTCGGATATGCCACTGATTTGCGCAGCATGTCACAGGGGCGGGCGAATTTCACGATGGAGTTCGATCATTACAGCCAGTTGCCCGCCACGCTGACTGAGCGTTTGATGCGCGGTGAGATGGTTTAGGAAAGAAAGCGCCGTTTTTAGCTGACGAGCGAACTAATCGGCAGTTTTGTACGGGAGGTACCATGGGAAAAGAAGTATACGAGCGAACGAAGCCGCACGTGAATGTGGGGACGATCGGGCACATCGACCACGGGAAGACGACGCTGACGGCGGCGATCACGAAAGTGCTGGCGATGCGCGG
>JARRJX010000434.1:0-3154 GCA_037388645.1 Chloroflexota bacterium | reverse complement strand
GACGGGACCTCCACCGGGCCGCCCGCAGCCGGGTCGACGTTGGCGTCCCCGTCCTCCGTCTCGGCCAGCACGCCGCCACCGGCGTCGACGACCTGGATCACAAACCGGTCGAGGCTGCGCCGCCCCCCATCGTCGGGCAGTTCGTCAACATCCTGCTAAAAGGCGCGCCCGACCTGGGCGCGTCCGGGTTGCTGCGCTTCTACCTGCTGCACGTGTTCGCGCTGCCCCTGATCGGCGCGTCGTTCCTGGGCATCCACTACTACAAAGTGGTGCTGCACGGGCACAGCCTGCCCCCCGGCCATGAGAAGTCCGGGGAGGACACCGCCAAGCGCGTCTCGCCGAACGTGCGGCGCTACTACCTGCCGGATATCCTGTCCTCGGAGGTGCTCTGGATCGCCGTCGTGCTGCTGATGATGGTGATCACGGTGATGTTCTTCTTCTCTGCGCCGCTTGAGAACCAGGCCAACCCGCAGAGCACGCCCTTACACACGGTCGCGCCCTGGTATTTCCTCTGGATTCAAGGGCTGCTCAAGTTAGGCGATAAGACCCTGATGGGCGTGATCATCCCCACTATCCTGGCCCTCTCCTTCCTGGTCATGCCTTACTTCGACGTTGGCCCGTTCCGCCATTATGGCAGACGCCGCGTGGCGATCTCGCTGAGCATGCTGTTCATCACCGGGATCGTGGTATCCTCCTGGATGGGCACACCGGCCTTCCTGGTGCAGACCACGCTCGACCAGGAGATTCTGTTTGAGATAGCTCCCTCTGAGCGGGAGGGGATGATCCAGCGGGTGCCCTACGACCAGCTGATCCTGGGAGCCTACAACGTCGACGACTGGGAAGAGTCGCTGCCGCGCAGCAGTGGGCTGTGGGCCGTGATGCGCCGCTACGAGCGGCTGATCGACGAGGCGCGCGAAACTCCGGCGTCAAAGGGCGGCCTGCCCAACGCCGAGGCGTTCCTGGTGGTCGACCAGCTTCAGACCAACCTGAAGGGAGTCACCTTCCGCATTACCTGGGATAACCCGGAAGACCCCAGCGAGCGGCTTTCTACCGAACTTCTTGTACCCATTCATGAAGATGCTTACCCACACGGCATAGGGGAGTGACGTTAATGTCCCAGAACGCCGAAGAGACACAGGAAGGCGCTGGCCTTTTCAAGCGGCTCTTCACCGAACTACTGCCTGTCGAGCAGCGTTCCCTGTTAGGCACCCTCGGATTCATGGCGGTCTTGCTGGCGGTCGCCTGGGTGGCGATCAACGAGCCCAACCGGATGGAAACCACCGGCATGGAGTTTGAAGGGCGCGCCATCCAGCGAGGGGCCACGATCTTTCAAAGCAACTGCGTTCCCTGCCATGGGGCGCGCGGGGAAGGTATCCCAGGGGTGGCCCCGGCCCTGAACGCGCCGGATTTGTTCGACGGCTCCCGGCTGGCCGAGCGAGGCTGGACCGGCACGCTGGAGGACTACGTGAAGCTGACGGTGGCGGCGGGCCGACCGGCCAAAAGCGCCGACTGGCCCAACCCGATGCCCACCTGGAGCCAGGATTTCGGCGGCCCGCTGCGCCCTGATCAGGTCTCCGACGTGACGCAGTTCGTGCTCAACTGGGGGCTGGCATACGAGGCGGGTGCCGAGGGCATCCCCACGCCGATCGCCACCGCGACGCCTGAAGAGCCTGCCTTTGTGCCGGTGGGCACGGATATGAACATCACCCTGCCAGAGGGCGACCCGGCGCGGGGCGAGGCGCTGTTCGAGGGCACCGAGCCTGCCCCCGATGGGCTGCCGCTGGGCTGCAACGCCTGCCACACGCTGGATGGCTCGGCGCTGGTTGGGCCGTCGCTCCAGGGCGTGGCGTCGCGCGTGCCGGAGGGCTACGACTCGGCCCTGACCTACTTCCACGAATCGATCGTCATGCCGGGCAACTACAAAGTGCCTGGGTTCGAGGGGGTCTCGATGCCGGATAACTTCGGCCAGCGCCTCGACGCGCAAAGCCTGGCCGACCTGATGGCCTTCCTGGATACGCTGAAATAACCGGCTGGCCGTCGGACTGAATGGAAAGAGGGGCGGCTGGCGCTGAGGTATTTGATAGCCGCCCCTGTCTCATTTGACCGGAGTTGGCCTGCTGTCCGCGGAGGCAATACCATGCGTGTTAAAGTGGAACTGATCGTCGTCATATTGCTCGGCCTGCTGCTGATTCCCTTCACGCCTGTCAACGCACAGGACAGCGAGGGCAATCCCGACGCCGGGGCGATCACGTACGCGGAGAACTGCGCGGTGTGCCACGGCGAGCGGGGCGAGGGGCGCATCGGGGCCACGCTGGACGACGTGTTTGTCACGCTGGACGCCGACACGATGCTGACCCAGGTGATCAGCGACGGGCGCGAGGGCACCCTGATGCCCGCCTGGAGCGAGGCAAACGGCGGCCCGCTCAACGACACCGAGATCGCGAATGTGATCGCCTACATCGAGTCGTGGGGCACCACCTACGAGCCGCCCGTGCCCGCCCCGCCGAAGCCAGCGGTCGTGATCCCGCCTGTGGCGGAGGTGGACGGCGACCCGAACGTGGGCTTTACCCTGTTCCAGCAGAACTGCGCGGTCTGCCACGGCGAGGATGGCCGGGGGCGGATCGGGGCGTCGCTGACCACCACCTTCTCCGGCATCGAGCCGGGGGCGTTCGCCGTCGAGACGATCTCTAAGGGGGTGGAGGGGACGTACATGCCCGCCTTCGCCCAGTCGAACGGCGGCCCGCTGACCGACCAGCAGATCAACGACGTGGCGGCCTACGTGCTCAGCCAGCAGCACCCGGCCTCCGCGCCGCCCCCCGCCGAGGTCGTCCAGCCCGCCAGCGGACTGCCTTTGCTGGCCGTGGCCGTGGCGGCAGTGGTGATCATCGTCGCGCTGGGGGTCTCCGTCTCAAAGGGGAGCAGTGAGGGGTAGTTCGCGACTGTCAAGTCCCCTATCTTAGATGTGTTTCAGCGGGATGATTGTAAGTCATCTGCTTGCAACGTCATGGGCTTCGGCCTTTATTTCGCAGAAAAGAGGGGGAATTACCAATGTCTACGGAACAGAACAAGGCGTTAGTTAACCGGCTGGTTGAGGAGGTGCTCAACCAGCATAACGTGAGTGTGATCGACGAGATCGCTTCACCCGACTTCGTGG
>JARRJX010000433.1:0-3792 GCA_037388645.1 Chloroflexota bacterium | reverse complement strand
CGCGCTCCGGCGGTACCCCGCGCGGCAGCGGACAACCCCGCACACCTCCATCACCCCGCCACCTGGATGAAACGGGGCAGCACCACCGGGCGCGAGTGCGTCTCGCGGTAGAAGAAATCCTCCAGCGCCTGCTGCAAGTGCGGTATCCCGCGCTTGTACTGCCGCTTGATCTCCTTGCTGCTCGCCGCCAGCAGCTCGTCAGCGTCCTTGAGATACACGAACCCACGGCTGATGATCTGCGGCTCGCCCACCAACTGTCGCCGTGCGTTGACCGGGATCAGCGCCACGATGAAGCCGTCCTGCGAGAGGCGGTGTCGGTCGCGCAGCACGATCTCCCCGATCTCGCCGAACAGGCGGCCATCCACGAACACGTCGTCGACCGCCAGCGGCTCGCCCCGCCAGGCCTGCTTCCCGTCCGTCACCCAGCGCGCGCCGTTGTGCAGGATGAACACGTTCTCGGCGGGCAGGCCCGCCTCTTCGGCCAACTGCGCGTGCAGGTGCAGGTGGCGTGCTTCGCCGTGCACCGGGATGAAGTACTGTGGCCTGACCGTTTCAAGCATCTTCCGCATGTCGCCGCGATTGCCGTGCCCGGAGACGTGGACGGTTGCCAACGGCCCGTAGATCACGTTCGCGCCGCGCTCGAACAGCTTGTTGAGCATCCGGCTGATGTCTTCCTCGTTGCCGGGGATCGTGCTGCCGGAGATGATGATCGTATCCCCCCGCTCCACCTGGATGTGGGGGTGCTCGCCGTTCGCCATCCGGTTGAGCGCCGAGCGCGGCTCTCCCTGCGACCCGGTCGAGAGCACCAGCGTGTCCTCTTTCTTGATCTTCGCCCCGATCTCAACCAGCAGGCCTTTCGGCACGTCGAGGTAGCCCAGCTCGCTGGCAAGCGTGACGTTCTGCACCAGGCTGCGCCCGGTCAGGATGACCTTGCGCCCGTGTTTGTGGGCCAGTGTCATGATCTCCTGGAGCCGCGCCAGCACCGAGGAGAAGGTGGCGATGATGATCCGCTGGCCGCGCGCCTCGGCGAACAGCCTGTCCAGCGTCTCCCCAACCACCTGCTCGGTGGGGGTGCGCCCCGGCTGGTCGGCGTTGGTGCTGTCGCCCAGCATGGCGAGCACCCCGTTTTGCGTCAGTCTCAACACGCTTTCCAGGTCGGTGGTCTGCCCACCGGCGGGCGTCTCGTCCAGCTTATAGTCGCCGGTGTGGACGACCGCCCCCACCGGCGTATCGATCACAAATCCGACTGAGTCGGGGATCGAGTGGGCCACCGCGAAGGGCGTGATCCCGAACGGGCCGAGGTGGAACGGTTTGTTCTGCTCGATGATCCGCAGGTCGGCTCTGGGCAGCAGGCCCGCCTCGGCCAGCTTGCGCTCGACGATCCCCAGCGTCAGCCGGGTGCCGTAGATCGGCGCGTTGACCTGGCGCAGCAGGTAAGGCAGCGCGGCGATGTGGTCCATGTGCCCGTGGGTGAGCACGATGCCACGCAGCATGTCCTGGTTCTCCACCACGTAGTTGAAATCCGGCAGCACCAGGTCGATGCCGTACATGTCGTTCTCCGGGAACATCACCCCGCAGTCGATCGCTATCATATTGCGGCCATATTCGTATACCGTCATGTTCTTGCCAATTTCCCCCAGGCCGCCCAGGGGAGTAATCTGTAAATTCTTTGCCATTATCTTCTTTCGCATCCAATCAATTTAATATATTTTTTCCAGATAAACGCCATGCGACAACCGCCAGCCAGCCCACAAGGGCCAGGACTTCGACCTGCCAACCCTATACTGAATTCGCATCTGAATGGAGGGACAGGGGAGGAACTGCCGCCGTCCAGACGAAGCGGTCTGGTCGGGCGTTTATATCGTTAATCGTCAGGCCGTTATCACGTCACACGAAAAAAACCCGGCCAATGCCGGGCGAATCCTCATCACTAAGTTCGACTTGCATTACTATGGCCCACTTGATAATCACGATATACATTATACCCAATCTATCCAAAGCGCGCCAACTTATCGATTTTTCGCTCAATTTCTACCCCAGGCGCTGGGCGATTCCACCGTAGTAATCGGGCCACACTCCCCTACGCCTATTTAGGCGGCAGGCTCGCCGCGAATGCCACGCCTATCCCGATCCACTCCTCCAGATCGGCATCCTCGCTGATACCCTCCGGCTCGACCGTCACCCAGCCTCTCATCGCGCGCCCCGTGCCGAACGTCCCGGTGTGCGGCCTGCCCAGCAGCTTCTCATAGCGCTCCGGCCCGGTCCGCACGATCAAGCCGCCGCCCAATATGCCCATCGCCATGTTTCCGTTCAGCATGTAGCCCACCCCGCCGAACATCTTCTTCGTTTCCAGCCCGTCCATCTCGCCCAGCGTGTCTTCTATCCGCTGTGCCAGCCCCTTGTCGTAAGCCATCTGCTCCTCCCAGTAACACCTGATCTCAATACCGCTAAAAATTAGTCATGGTGAGTGTGCATCACTTCCCCTGTTCGCCTCCCTTCCGCAGCCGGGCCTCGACCCGCTCCAGCGCCACCCGCAATTGGTGCTGGCGCAGGCTGGTCGTCAGGTCGCCGCGTGTGCGGTTGAGCACCCCGCGCAGGCTGTCCACCCGGCGGCGCAGCCCCCCGGTAATCACGTCCGGAAAGTCGAAGGTCATCAGCAAGTTGTAGGTGGCGTCCATCTGCTCCAGCAGGCGCTCGGCCTGCTCGTCGTGCCCCTGCCGGATGATGTCCAGGATGCTGCGGCGCAGCTCGCTGGCGGCCTCGGCCAGCCCGTTGAGGTAGGTCGAGCCGGGCACCTCAAGCGTCTCCGGCGAGGGCAGCGCCTCGCCGCGCACCAGGGCGTAGGTGGCGAACGCCTCGACCATCTCCTTCAGCGCGTCCTGGGTATACCCGGCGTGATACAGGTCGGGGTAATCGGCCACGCTGGCGGTCAGGCCGCGCGCCGCCTCCCTGACCTGCGCCAGCCCGGCCTGCGCGGTCTCCCAGTCGGCCCGGTGGATCGATTTGATCGTGTCGGCGCAGTGGCGCACCAACAGGCGGGATTGGGCCAGCGCGCCATCGCATTCGGCGTAATCGCCGCTGAATCCCTGGCCTGAGCCGCCCGCGCCACTCTCCGCGTCGTCGCGCCCGCCCAGGAACTTCACTTCGAAGGCGGTCAGCTCAACCTGGCTGCGCGCCTCGCCACTCTGCTTGTCGATCCAGGCCGACGAATCCACCCGCCCGATCGCCATCACCTGGCGGCCCTTCTTGAGATACTGGTTGGTCGTCTCGGCCAGCCGCCGCCAGCAGGTCACCCGGAACCAGGTGGTGCGGTCGCGCCACTCGCCATCATTGTCTTGATACCGGTTGTTCACCGCCACCGAAAAACTCGTCACCGGGACGCCGCTGGGCGTATAACGCATCTCCGGGTCACGTCCCAAATTACCCACAATGATGCATTGTTGATACACTTTTTGTCTCCTTTTCCCGGCTGATTTCGCGGGTAAAATTAATGCTCATCCTATAGAACAATTGTACCACAAATGGTACATTTTCGCCTCTAAAAATGACCCCTCTGGCGATCATACACCCGAACGCTCCCCGGCACGAACGCACCCGCCGCCGATCAGCCCGTCTGTTTCCCGGCCAGGATTTTTACCATCTGCTCCATGTGGTTCACGTCGTGCCACGCGGCCAGCAGCAGCCCATCGTGAAGCGTGTAACGCCCCCGGACCGGGTGGTTGCCCGCCCGCTCCCAGTCCTCCTCCGCCAGCCCCTCCAGGTAAGCCAGGTGGTCGACCCGCGTGGCCGTCC
>JARRJX010000432.1:0-3155 GCA_037388645.1 Chloroflexota bacterium | reverse complement strand
GCGAACAGAAGACTTTATGGCTCACTTAAACAATCCAGATACACAAGTTGCCCCCGACTATTCCATCTCCTCTACATCTGCTTTTATCCATAACTCGCCAGTTATGTTCGGATTGGGCAGAATGGGTCTGTGTACTGCGGTTGGATTCCTGGACAGATTTATGCGTTCAATAAGGGAGACTCTGCGCTGGCGATCAGCGCGGTCTCGAACTCTGCGGGCGTAAGATAGTCCAGCGCAGAGTGGATGCGTTCCGTCATGTACTCGACCTCCAGCCAGTGGGCGATCTGCTGGTAGGCGTCATCGAAATCCTGATACTCAGTATAGTCGAGATGCTCCTCCTTGAAGGTGCGAATGAAGCGCTCGATCAGGCCGTTCTCGGTGGGCTGCCCGGTGGCCGACATGCTGATCGTGACGGTGGGGCCGAGCAGGTCGATGTACTCCGTCGCCGCGTACTGCTTGCCCTGATCGGAGTGATGGATTTCCGGTGCAGGGTGACGATCCAGCGCCATCTTGAGCGCCCCGATGGTCAGTTCCTTTTCCAGGCTGCGGCCCAGGTTCCAGCCGCGCAGGCCACGGGAGCAGGCGTCCAGGATCACCGCCAGGTAGATAAAGCGGCGAGCGAGCCGGATGTAGGTGATGTCCGCCACCCACACCTGGTTGACCCGGCTGATCGCCAGCCGCTTAATCCGGTTCGGATAGCGGCGCAGGTGATGTTGGCTGTCGGTCGTGGTGGCCCGCACCCGCCCGACGCTGGCGGTGTGATCGAGCACCTTCAGCAGGCGACGCACTCGCGTTTCACCCACCTCCCAGCCTGCTCGCTTGAGCTGCTGGGTGACGCGGCGATAGCCATAGAACGGCCAGCGCATCAACATCTGCTCAATGGCTTCCAACAGCGGCTGGTTGCCCTCCTTAACCCCTGGCTCATAGTAGAAACTGCTGCGGGCCAGCCCCAGCACCGCACACACCACGCTCTTGGGATACTCCTGGCTCAACTGGCGGCTCATAGCCCGTTTCTCCCGCGCTGTGTGTCCAGCCAGGTTCTGGCCTTTTTTAAAATCTCGTTTTCCAGTGTCAGCCGCCCGACAAGCCGTTCCAGTTCGGCGTTCCGATCTTCCAGGTCGTTGGTTTGCTGGGCCGTTTGACGCCCATCCGTGAAGATTTCTACCGCTCGATCATAGAACTGATCCCGCCACTTGTAGTACAGCGAATCGGTGATCTCCCGTTCCTGGCAGACCTGGGCGATGGTCTTCTCCCCCCTCAAGCCCTCTATGACCGTGTCGAGCTTGAATTCTGCGCTGAAGGTGCGCCGCTTCTTTGCCATGATTTCCGGACCTCCTGAGAGCTATCATACTCTCTTATCCCTGTGTCCAGAAATCCGATTTTGTTGAAAAACTCGACATGGTGTAATGGTGTATAGGAAGAAAAAGCCGAGGGAGACCCACCATGTCGCTCAAAGACCCGTTCCCAGAGGAAGTGCCAGAAGAAGTAGCTCGACTAGTCGAGCCAGTGCTGGCAGCCGACAGCGTCTATCGACTGGTGGCTGAATGCGTGGACGACTTTCTGGATGACGAGCAATTCAGCGAGCTCTATGCCGATGAGGGACGTCCGGGGATCAACCCGGTGGTTCTGTCACTGGTCACGATCTTTCAATTCCTGGAAAAGTTACCTGATCGCGCAGCCGCCCAGATGGCAGTCATGCGCATGGATTGGAAATATGCCTTGCGACAGCCGCTAGACTGGGGTGGGTTCCATTACTCCGACCTGTGTAATTTTCGGAAGCGGTTGCTGGAGCACGGTCAGGAAAGCCTAGTCTTTGAGCATCTGCTGGGTTATTTGCACGAGCGGGGACTGGTAAGGGCAGGCGGTCAACAACGAACCGATGCCACCCATATCCTGGGAGCGGTCAAGGTGATGGGGGATGTTGAAGTGGTGCGAGAGGGTGTGCGTTTAACCATCAGCGAGTTGATGAGTACAGATGCGAAATGGGTGATGCAGCATATCCCAGCCAGTGTTATCAAGAGCTACAAGCGAGCGATGCCCAACTATCGCATGAGCCAGCAGGAATTACAGGCGTTCATCCAGGAAACAGGCGAAGAGGCACGCTGGCTGCTGGATCAGGTGACCTTATACGGCAGTGTTGAACTGCAACAACTACCGGCGATCATGCAACTGATTCAAATTTGGGAAGAGCAATACCAGAACGTAAACCAGCCAGAACACAATCACCTAGCAGCTCGTCAGGGCAAGGATTATGTTGTTGACCGTCTGCGCAGCCCGCATGATCCCGATGTGACGTTTGGTGTGAAAGGCGACAAGACCTGGATCGGTTACAAAGTGCACATCACCGAAACACTTGAACAGCCTCGGTTCGTGGTCGATGTGACCCTGGCAGACGCGGCATCCGCCCGAGATGTGAACGATCTGGCAGACATCCAGCAGCAGTTGATTGACCGGAACCTACGCCCCGCCCAGCAATATGTTGACCAGGGGTACATGAGCGGCGAGCAAATTGTGCACAGTCAGCAGCGTGACATCGATCTGCGTGGCGTGGTGGGACCAGATACTCAGGGAAAACCAGAAGGGTTCCGTTTGTCTGATTTTGAGGTTGATATGGAGAATGAGCAAGCAATCTGCCCCGCAGGTCAATCGCACCAGCGCTGGGTGCCCACGACTGGAAACACAGATAATCGTGTCGCCGTTCACGTCTTCTTTGGCAAACAATGCTTGTCTTGTCCGTACTTTGGCCCAGGTCGTTGCACCACTAGCAAAACCGGGCGGCATCTGGCTTTGAACGCCTATCACAATGCGATACAGGCCCGGCGGCAGGAAGAGCAAACAGAGGTATTTCAGGTTGAAATGCATGCCCGCGCAGCCATTGAAGGCACGATCTCGGAGATGGTCAGGGCGCATGGTTTACGCAGAGCACGGTATCGAGGAGAACCAAAGGTGTTTTTGCAGATGCTTTTCACAGCAACAGCCACCAATCTGAAGCGGCTGGCCAGAGTACAAGTACATTTACTCGATTCTGTGTTGCTTCCTCTTGGTTGCTCGATTTTGTGGCCCACAGCTGCATGAGTTTTTCAACAAAATCAAACCCACCCGCACTACACTGACATCAAAACCTTATCTTCTAGAGAATAACCGTCTCCGTTGTA
>JARRJX010000431.1:0-3159 GCA_037388645.1 Chloroflexota bacterium | reverse complement strand
CCGTCTACCCAAGGGTGTTCTACAACAAGACATCGACGATATCCTGTCTCTAGGGGTGGTGCTCAAGACCAACAGCCCGGTTGAAGACCCGGCGAAGCTGCTTGAGCAAGGCTACGATGCCGTTTGCCTGGCGACAGGTATCTCATCGCGCGATCACTCACTTGGGATTGAGGGTGAAGGGGCAGAGGGTGTGCTGTCAGCAGCCACGTTCCTGCGACAGGTAAACCTGGGCGAGCCACCCCAGATCGGCTCGCGGGTGGCCGTGATAGGCGGCGGGATCACTGCACTTGATGCGGCTTCAGTCGCACGGCGTCTGGGAGCCAATGAGGTGTTTGTCGCGCATGACCGCCCACGGGGCGAGCTTCCCGCCTACCAGCGTGAGCTTGAAGCCGTCGAAGCGGAGGGCATTCACCTATTCGAGCGTGTCACCGCCACCCGAATCCTGAGCAAAAACGGCAAGGTCATCGGCGTGGAATTCGCACAGACAGGCAAAGGGATGACCAAGGATGCCAAAGGGCGTCCTCACCCGAAGACCGAGCCTGGCTCCGAATTCACCGTTGAGGTCGATACCGTCATCGGCACAGTTGGTCAGTTCTCCGACCTGAGTTTTCTCGATCCACAGTTCGACGACTTAGCAGGCGACCCGAAGACTCTGGCGAGCGAAATCCCTGGGCTGTTCGTGATTGGCGGTCGAAAGACAGGGGCCAGTTTCATCATTGAGGCGGTCGCGCTGGGACATCGGGCGGCCCGATCGATCCACAGCCACCTTCAACAAGAACCTCTACTCCAACCTGAACGCCCTACTCCATCAGTTGCAAAGTACACCCGCGAGGAGCTAGCCGCCAGAGTACAACGCGGCGAGATCGTGCTCACGCCACGGATTAAACCGTCTCTTCTACCCATGGAAGAACGGGTAACCAGTTTTCGCGAGGTGGTGTTAGGTCTGACAGAACACCAGGCACGGGCCGAGGCGCAGCGCTGCTTACAATGTGGGATTTGCTCGGAATGCCTGGCCTGTGTATATGCCTGCGGCGTAAACGCAGTCGATCACAATATGGTCGCCTGCGAGGAAACCATCAACGTAGGCGCGGTGATCCTCGCGCCCGGCTATCAGATTTACCGCTCGGAGCTCTCACAGGAATACGGCTATGGGCGCTTCCCGAACGTGATCACGGCCTTGCAGCTTGAGCGCCAGCTCTCGGCCTCTGGCCCGACGATGGGACACATCGAGCGGCCCTCCGATAAGCAAATGCCAAAGCGGATCGCCTTTTTACAGTGCGTCGGCTCGCGCGATCAGAACCACGACTACTGCTCGGCGGTGTGCTGCATGTACGCGACCAAAGAAGCGACGATCGCCAAAGAGCACTGGCCCGACCTGGACATCCAGGTGTTCATGATGGACATGCGGGCCTTCTCAAAGGGGTATTGGAGCTACTTCGAGCGGGCGCGCGACCACTACGGCGTGAAATATACCCGTTGCCGAATCAGCAGCCTGTGCGAAGACCCGGAGACACAAGATCTGATCGTCCATTACCAGGACGAAGAGGGCGGCCTGTTCGACGAGCGATTCGACATGGTGGTGCTCTCGGTCGGGATGGAGATATCCGACTCAGTTCGCCAACTGGCGAGCAAGCTGGGCGTCGAGCTGGACGAGTACGGTTTCTGCCACACGACGCTGTTCAACCCGGTGGAGACCAGCCGGGCAGGGATCTACGCCGCCGGGCCGTTCCGCGAGCCGAAGGACATCCCCGAATCGGTTATGGAGGCGAGCGGGGCGGCAGGGGCGGCAGCGGCCCGGCTGGGGGCGGCGCGCTTCTCGCTGACCAGCACGCCGGAATATCCACCCGAACGGGACGTGAGCGGCGAGCCGCCGCGCATCGGGGTGTTCGTCTGCCACTGCGGGTCAAACATCGGCGGCTACCTGGACGTGCCAGCGGTGGCCGCCTACGCCGGGACGCTACTCGGCGTGACCCATGCGGAGGCGAACCTGTACTCATGCTCGCAGGACAGCATCAAGCACATCGCGGAGCAGATCGAAGCCTACCAGCTCAACCGAGTGGTGGTGTCAAGCTGCACCCCCCTCACCCACGAGCCGTTATTCCGCGACTGCCTGCGCAGCGCTGGGCTGAACCCGTATCTATTCGAGATGGCGAACATCCGCAACCAGTGCTCGTGGGTGCACTCGCACGACGCGCCCGCCGCGACCGACAAGGCGATGGAGTTGGTGCGGATGGCTGTTTACCGTGCCGCTTTGCTGGAACCACAGCAGACGATCGACGTGCCCGTCCAGCGCGGCGCGCTGGTGGTGGGCGGCGGGGCCGCCGGGATGACGGCGGCGCTCTCATTGGCCGGGCAAGGCTTCCCGGTGCACCTGGTGGAGCGGGAGGCCGAATTAGGTGGCAACCTGCGCCGGGTGTACACCCCCTCGAACGGAGGCGACCCGCGCCGAACGCTGCGTGAGCTGATCGAAGGGGTGGAATCGCATCCCGCGATCACCATTCATCGGGCGAGCCGGGTGGTCTCGTCGAGCGGGTTCATGGGGAACTTCACGAGCACGATCGAGGACGCGGAGGGGAGCCGGGTGGAGGTGCAGCACGGCGCGACGATCCTGGCGACCGGCGGGCAGGAATATCGGGGGCCGGAGTACGGCTATGGGACGCACCCAGCGGTGGTCACCCAGCAGGAATTCGAGGCGCAGCTCGACCAGGGCGACCTGCCCGACTCGGTGGTGATGATCCAGTGCGTCGGCCCGGCAGAGCGGTATTGCAGCCGCATCTGCTGCACGGTGGCTTTGAAGAACGCGCTGGCGCTGAAGGCGAAAAAGCCCGACGCGCAGGTCGTGATCCTGTATAAAGACATCCGCACCTACGGGTTCAAGGAGCGGCTCTACACCCAGGCCCGCGAGGCGGGCGTGGTCTTCGTGCGGTACGACGACGCGCATCCGCCGCAGGTGGAGACGGCGGATGGCCTGATGGTCGAGGCGTGGGAGCCGGTGTTGAAGGGGCGGATCGAGCTGCGGCCCGACCTGCTGGTACTGAGCATGCCGATCGTGCCACAGAGCGACAACCACGAGGTCTCGAACCTTTTCAAGGCGAACCTGGACGCGGACGGCTTCTTCCTGGAGGCGCACGTCAAGCTCAGGCCGGTGGACTTCGCCAC
>JARRJX010000430.1:0-4598 GCA_037388645.1 Chloroflexota bacterium | reverse complement strand
CGCCGCCCCGGATGCGGCCCACGGTGATCGGCCCGGTGGGGTTGGCGCTGACGCACTCAACCTGGGCGCGCCTTCCGGCGTAGTCGTCCAACTGGCCGAACCGCTCGCCTTCGGCCAGGATGTGGTCGACCTGCCCCTGCAACCAACGATCAGACAGCCTGAAGTTGACGAACCCACCGACGTTTTCGATTGCGCCCAGGTAATCGGCCTGGGGGAAGTGCTGGATGACGATCTCGGCGATCTGGGGCGGCTTCATGCGGGCTTCTCTGGCAAGCTGCATCCCCACCGGGGCTGCGTAGTCGCCATGCTCCGGCTTGCTGGCCGGGGTGACTTTGAGATCGGGCATGGGAAAATCAGGAAGCGCGTCCGCTTCCTGGGCGGTGTGTATGGCCTTTGCTTCTCGCTCAGATCGTTGGCTAGTCGGATCACCATCACCTCCCTGGCTGGTTAAGAGATCGGCGCAATTGTAGCACGAAGGCACATCCCCTCCAATGGGCTAACGGCTTTCCCAGTTCCTGGCTGGCGTTTCAAAGCATAGCAATCTATAATGCCGGTAAGGTTATCCATATACATTGCATGGGGTAGGGCGATTATGCTGCCAGATGTGCGTGAACTCTTCAAGGTCAGGAATCGAATCCTGGGTGTGCTGCTCCAGGAAGCACGCCAATCGGCTGGGCGCGAGCATCAGGAATGTGCCGATCTGCTGGAGATGTCGGTGGAGGATTATCGCGCCCTTGAGACGGGGAAACAATCCCCCACCCTTCCTCAGCTTGAGGTGCTGTCGTATTATTTCCAGGTCCCTATCGGGCATTTCTGGGGGACGGAGACACTCTCGGCCAAACGGGGTGATGAAGACATCAAAGAGCGCGTGCCGGAGCTGATGATGCTGCGCCAGCGCATTATCGGGGTGCGGCTGCGCAAGCTGCGGGAAGACGCGGGGATGACGATCGCTCAGGTGGCCGAGCGCAGCGAGGTTGACGCCGGGCGAATCGAGGCTGCGGAGAGGGGGCAGTCCGCCCTGCCGGTCAGCGAGCTGGAGACGGTCGTGCGGGCCGCCCAGGGCCGGATCGACGACCTGGTGGATGGGCACGGCATGATCGGGAACTGGCTCCAATCCCAGGAGCAGTTCGACGAGTTCATGAGCCTCCCGCCCGACATGCGCGACTTCGTCCTCAAACCCGTCAACCGGAGTTACATCGACCTGGCCGTCCGGCTCAGCAAGATGAAGGTCGACGAATTGAGGAGCATCGCCGAGAGCATCCTGGAGATCACGTACTGATTGAGCGGTAAAGCAAAGGGACATCGGGTGTGATCCGGATGTCCCTTTTCGCTCGTGTGATGCTTCCTGCCGTGGTAAGCTTATCGCCCCTCAAGGGGGCTGCCCTTATTCCTCCTCGTCTTTCTTGGCCTGTGCGATGATGGCATCGGCGATGTGGGTCGCCGTGACAATCGCCTTGCCCCCAATCGACTCTGTCCCCTGCACCTGGGCTCGCCGAGAGGTCAGGTCGCCGATCACGTCGCCCATGTTCGATTCGGGAACGGTGACCCGCACCGTCACGATCGGCTCCAAAATGACAGGCCCAGCACCGGCGACGGCCAGCTTGAACACCTCTCGCCCGGCGATCTGGAAGGCGATGTCCTTTGAATCCACCGGGTGTTCCTTGCCGTCGTAAACGACCGCTTTCACGTCCACGACGGGATAGCCCGAGATCACGCCGGTTTCGAGCGTGCTCTTGATCCCCTTCTCAATCGAGGGGATAAACGAGTTCGAGATCGAGCCTCCGAACACCTCATTGTCAAATTCAAAGCCCGCGCCGCGTTCCAATGGCTCGACGCGCAGGTGGACTTCGGCGAACTGGCCCGCCCCGCCGGTCTGCTTCTTGTGGCGGTACTGGGCGCTGTTGGTCTTCGTGATCGTCTCGCGGTAGGGAACCTTGGGGATTTTGGTCTCCAGATTCACACCCAGGTGGGCGGCGCGTTTGACGGCCACGTCCACGTGAGTGTCGCCCATTCCCTCCAGGACGGCCTCTTTGGTGGCCGGGTCCTGCCGCCAGCTCAGCGTTGGGTCTTCTTCGCACAGGCGGGTGAGAGTCGGCCCCATCTTGGCCGAGTCAGCCTGGGTGGCCGGGCTGACCGCGACGCCATACACCGGCCTGGGGAAGGACGGGGGCGCGATCTCTATCCGGTGGCCCTTGTCGCCAATCGTGTCACCCGTCACCGACACGTTGAGCTTGGCTACCGCCCCAATATCACCCGCGTGCAGCGCGTCTACGGTAATCTGCTCCTTGCCCCGCATGACGTAGAGCGAGCCGAAGCGCTCCTCCTCACTCCTGGTGTGGTTGTAATAGCGCGAATCGGCCTGAAGCGATCCGGACACAACGCGGAAATACGTCAGCCGCCCGACGAACGGGTCGGCGGTCGTCTTGAACACATAGAGGGCAAGCGGGCCAGCATCGTCCGCGTGCAAAGTCTCCTCCCCCTGCGCGCCCGTTCCGACGAACGTCCGCTTCTCAGGGGAGGGGGCGACCTTGGCGAGCAGCGCCACCAACGCCTGGGTGCCCAGATTTGCCGTTCCGGCGGCGTAGACTATCGGGACCAGCTCGCCCGACAGCATCCCGGTGCGAATGCCCTGCCAGATTTCGTCCTCGGTAAGCTCGCCTGCGTCGAAGTACTTTTCGAGCAGCTCGTCGTCAGCCTCCGCCGCGTTTTCCATCAGCGCCAGCTTCTCGGCCTCGGCAGCCTCCGCCAGGTCGGCGGGGATGTCGCCCGTCTCGCCAGGCCCCCGAAGCGCTTTCCCGGACATCAGGTCAACCACGCCCACAAACGCGCCCTGTTCGACGACCGGAAGCTGCATGTTGACAAACCGGGTATCGTCGAACAGCGTGTGAAGCGAGTCGAGCACTGCGTTGGGCTGAGCCATCTCACGATCCATCTTGTTGATGACCACCATCCGCGGGACGTTCAATTCCTGTGCAAAGCTCCAATAAAGCTCGGTGCCCACCTCGACTCCGGCGCTGGCGTCGACCACGATCACCGCCAGATCGACCGCCATCAGCGCGTTCTTGACCTCACCCTGGAAATCGGTGTAGCCGGGGGTGTCAAGGAAATTTAATTTCAAGCCGTCGACCTCGATGGGGATGAGCGTGGTGCTGAGCGATATGCCGCGCCGAATCTCCTCATCATCGTAATCTGATACGGTCGAGCCTTGCTGAACATCGCCCATGCGGTTGATCGCGCCGCTGTTGAACAACAGCGCTTCGGCAAGCGAGGTTTTGCCGGCCCCCTGGTGTGAAACAAGGGCGATATTCCGCAGCGAGTTTGTGCCATACACTTTCATAGCCGGATGTCCTCCAGGGCCTGGTCTCAGTCTTATGGAATTGCTTGTTGCAAATAAGGAATTTGTGCCGAATCGCGCATTTTCCAAATAGTAGACGGATTTTAAGACGGAATGAGGGTATTGTCAACGTTAATGAACCCAGCCGCCCCGGTGCGCCGATGGTTGGGCGGTCGGCTGGTGGGGCTGTGACAGGAAGTCTGCTGCTCTGCGCCAATCATACGCGCGGTGAGGTCGAGAATGAATCTTGCGCCTTTTAAGCAGACCTTGCTGCTCGCCGCCGGGTCGGGCTATAATCGCGGGCAGCCTGGTGCCTATCCGCAAGCATTCACACAGGCCCCGTTTGAGGCGAGCGGCGATGCGACAACGTACCGCGCTCTTGCCGGTAGTCACTGCCATTAGTCGATACCATAGCTGGAGTTCGAGACAACATGATAGATGTCAACGAGTTACGCCGGGGCGTTACCTTCGAATACGGCGACGATCTATACAAGGTGGTCGAATATTCCCACCATAAGCCGGGGCGGGGAAAAGCGACGATCAGGGTGCAGGTGCGCAACCTCCGCACCGGGACCAACCGTGAGATGACCTTCAACTCCGGAGACCGCGTCCAGAACATCCGCCTGGAGACGGTGGTGGTGGAGTACCTGTACGCCGACGGCGACTTTCTGCACTTCATGGACATCCAGACCTATGAGCAGCCCCAGATCCGCGCCGACGTGTTTGAAGATGACGGGCTCTACCTCACCGAGAACCTGCAACTGAAACTCTCGTCTTTCAAGGGCGAGGTGATCGACTACGAGCTGCCCACCACGGTGGAACAGGAAGTCGTCGAGGCCGAGATGGCAATTGCCGGGGATACCGCCACCGGGTTTACCAAACAGATCGTAACCGAGACAGGGCTTAAGGTTCAGGTGCCAGGGTTCGTGGAGCAGGGGGACGTGATCCGTATCGACACGAGGACCGGCGAATACGTCACCCGTGTCTAAACTGACCAGCTGAAAAGCCGTTGCCCGCACCCCTGGCAGCCCCAGGGGTATTTTGTGCCTTACGCTGCCAGCGCCGGGTGTTTCAAATGGCAGGGCCGCGATGCCGGAAGGTTTGTTTTCTTGTTTCCCCTGATTTGAAGCTGGTATCCTCTTAAGGCGTCACAGTAATTCTCGTTTAAAGCATTTCGAACGAACACCTTCATTCGATGATAGCCACGTGGAGTGAGTGATGATAACCCCGGCAGGAAAAGAATGTCATTACTATTACGAGGACT
>JARRJX010000429.1:0-3166 GCA_037388645.1 Chloroflexota bacterium | reverse complement strand
TTTCTGCGCCCGGCCTGGCATCGCCACGACGACTGGCTGGCACAGCCTCGACTCACCAGCCTGAGACAATCGCGCTACGATGGCGCTTCCCCTGAATCGGCATCGTCCTCGTCCGCCAGGTACAGCACCCGGAACGCCTCCGCGTACGCGCATCCGATTTGCTTGCCCGTCTCGGCGTTCCGCTCCCGCATCCACTTGGCAGCATCCTCGCCCAACTGCGAGCGATGGCACAGCAGCGCTTCGACTTTGCGATCCATCACGCCCGTGATGTCGACGAAGACATCCGGTTGCAGGGTGAGGTTGAGATAAAGCTCCCTGACCTGGTGCGGTTCTAACCCCTCCTCAAGCAGCTCCGGAAAAATCGGGCGGGACACCGCGCTGGGGAACACCGCGTAGGTCGCGGCCTCACCCGCTGCGCGGTGGTCGGGGTGGTTGACGTACCCATCCCCGACAAACACCGTGGTGGGGTCCTGGCAGACAACGCGGTCGGGCTTGAGCTGGCGGATCAGGCGGGTCAGGTCGCGGCGCAGGGCAAGGCCAGGCTCCAGGGTGCCAGCGGCGTAGCCCATGAAGTGAATATCATCCACACCCAGCAGCGCCGCCGCGGCGCGCTGCTCCTCCTGGCGCTGTGCGGCCAGCGCCACCAGGTCAGTTCCCGGCTCGTTGTTGCCCGCTGCGCCGTCAGTCACGATCGCGTAGGATACCTGCGCACCGCCCTGCACCCAGAGCGCAATCGCGCCCCCTACCCCGATCTCGACATCGTCCGGGTGCGCGGCGATGATCAGAATCTTCATCCCTGGGAATGCGTCGCCATTGTGTGACATAAGTCTGTGAAGCCCTCCGGTGATTCAAGTCCGGTGTCCGTGCGAGTCACAATCAGAAATCCGAACACGGCGATCTCAGCACAAGCCGGATTATAGCGCGCAGACCCGGCTTCCCTGATAAGCAGATCGCCTTTCCCCCTTTGCCTTGCTCCACCAGACAGGTATCATATGTAACGCATCCCTACAGTCGAATAACAGAGACAGGAGCGTGCTTGATGGGCAGTCTACCTCGAATCCCCAAAGTCGCCTGGCAAAGAAGGCTCGACGACGTCCTTGAGAACCCCGGCAAACCGGGCACGGCGACTCTTGACACCGTGCTGGGCGCGCTGTCGATCAACCGGCGGCTGAACCGCTACCTGCGGCAGGAGCAGCGGAGAGGGCATGAGACATACCTGAACCCCGCCTCGCCGCTCAACCCAGGCCCGATCATGGGCGTGCCCATCGGGGGGATCGGAGGGGGAAGCATCGGGCGGGGCTGGCGCGGCGACTTCGCCCGCTGGGGGCTGCGAGCGGGAATCGTCGAGTACAACCCGGTCAGGACCAACCAGTTCTCACTCCATGTGCGGCGGGCGGGCGCGCGCGGGCGCAGCGTGGTGCTGAACCCCGACCAGCCAGAAGGCGGCGCGCTGCATGGCTGGGGCTGGAACCTGTCGGGTAAAGCGTCTACTTATCACGCCCTGTTCCCCCGCGCCTGGACGGTTTACGAGGAGCCAGACCCGCAGCTAACGCTGACCTGCCGACAGGTGTCCCCGGTCATCCCGCACGATTACGAGGCGAGCAGCACGCCCGCCGGGGTGTTCGCCTGGACGGCGGAGAACACAGGCTCGGAGCCGGTGACGGTGGGGGTGATGCTCACTTTCCAGAACGGCACAGGAGGTGAAGGCGACCGGGAAGGCGGCCACGTGAACCGGCTGTTCCGCGAGGGCGACATGGTCGGCATCACGCTGCACCATACGCACCGGCAGCCGAAGTGGCCGGACGAGGGAGAAGAGCCGGACGAAGAAGCGTTCTACGAAGACCCGCTCACCTTCGCCATCGCCGCCCAGGCCGCGCCGGGCGTGGAGATCACTTACCGCACCCGGTTCGTCTCGTCCAGCAGCGGGATGGACGTGTGGGGGGACTTCCGGGAGGATGGCACGCTGGAGAACGTCGAGGACGATCGGCCCTCCGGCCCCAGGCTGGCGATCGGCGCGGCGCTGTGTGCGACGGTCGAAGTGCCAGCGGGCGAGACGCGCGAGTTCGCCTTCGCCCTGGCCTGGGATATGCCGGTCGCCCGGTTTGGAGCAGGTGCGGGCTACTACCGGCACTACACACGGTTCTTCGGGCGGGATGGCGAGCAGGCAGCGGCCATCGCCTGCCGCGCGCTGGCCGATTACCCCACATGGGAAGCGCAGATCGAAGCGTGGCAGGGGCCAATTCTGGACGACCCCGACCTGCCTGACTGGTACAAGGCCGCGCTGTTCAACGAGCTTTACTACCTGGTCGAGGGCGGCACGATCTGGACGGACGGCAAGGTGGGGGAAGACCCGCCGCCTGAGGGCGAGATCGGGCAGTTCGCCTACCTGGAAAGCCACGAGAATCGCCTGTATAACTCGTATGACGCGCACTTTTATGCGTCCTACGCTCTGGCGATGCTCTGGCCTGAGCTGGAGCTCAGCCTCCAGCGGGATTTTGCCAGGGCGCTGTCTGAGGCGGACGAGGAAAGCAGGAAGCTGATCGGCACCGGGAAAAACGCCGAGCGTAAAATTCCTGGGGCGATCCCGCACGACCTGGGCACGCCGGTCGAAGCCCCCTGGGAGAAGGTCAACGCCTCCAACTTCCTGGACGCCAACCTGCGGAAAGACCTCAACTCGATGTTCGTCCTGCAGGTGTATCGCGACTACCTGGCGACGGGCGATCAAGATTTCCTGAGCGAGATGCAGGACGCGGTGCGGGCGGCGATGGATTACCTGCTTGACTTCGACCTGGACGAGGATGGATTGATCGAGAACGAGGGCCTGCCCGACCACACGTTTGACATGTGGCTGGTGAGCGGGCCGAGCGCCTACAGCGGCGGGTTATGGCTGGCGGCGTTGAGCGCTGCTGCCGAAATGGCAGAGCGATCCGGCGCGGCAGAGGATGTGTCAAAGTATCGTGATCTGCTCGACCGGGGCCGCCAATCGTATGAGGAGCTGCTCTGGACGGGGGAGTATTACGCCTACGATGCCAGCTCGAACCGCCAGAGCAACACCCTCCTGGCCGACCAGGCCGCCGGTCCATGGTACGCTGGGGCCTGTGGGCTGCCCCCGATCGTGCCTGAGGAGAACCTACAGAGTGCGCTGAAGAAGATACTAGAAGTCAAC
>JARRJX010000428.1:0-4773 GCA_037388645.1 Chloroflexota bacterium | reverse complement strand
GAAGCAGCGGAAAATTTTATGGCCAATCCAAATAACGATCCGACGTTACCGGAAAAAGAAGTGAAAGACGTTCCCTTCTTTGGTCCGACGGAAGTTACCAAGTACAGCGGAATCGCGGCGCTGGCGCTGGCCGGATTCGCATTATGGGCCAACGAGAAGTCGGCTCGCTTCTGGGGTGTCGTGGTCGCGGCGGCGCTGGTGCTCTCGTTTGGTGGCGCGACCATCTTCTATCGGCTGGCCTACCTGATCGCGCCCGGCTTCTCCTGGTTCCGCGGGCAGGAGCGGGCTGCCTACGTGATCGCCTACGGCGTCGCCATCCTGGCCGGGCTGGGGACGGCGGCGATCCAACACAGACAGGTCTGGCCGAGGCAGTGGCAGCGTATATTGAGCGTATTTGCCGCGCTGTGCTGGCTGGTGGCCGTAGAGGTGTTCATCGTTGATCGGGCGCTCCCCAACGCGCAGCTTTTCGAGCTGCTCAAGGCCGCATTCTTCCTGGGCATCCTCTCAACGTTGTGCTGGCTGCTGATCGGCAGGCTGGGGCACCAGGCTTCACAGGTGTGGTGGCCTGTGGCGCTGCTGACGCTGGTCGTGTTCGACGTGTTCAGTAACACCATCGACACCAACTGGGAGCCGATCCCGGTGAGCGAGCGCGACCTGATCTGCGACCTCGCCGTGCCAATGATCGACGACCCGTCCTTATTCCGGATCGACGCCCAGTTGGGGCTGAGCAGCCGGGGGCCGGGCGAGAATTACGGGACGATGATCGGTCTGCAAGACATCCGGGGCACCAGCCCGCTGCGGCTGGCAAGCCTGGATCGTTACTATGCGCTGCCCCAATATCGGCTGCACCAGCTGCTGAGCGTCAAATACGTCCTGACCGACTGGCAGGAGTTGGAAGTGCCCTCCACCATCCTGGGCGAGGCGGCGATTGGGAATTCGACCGCCTACCTGCACGAGATCGACTCGCCCATGCCGCGCGCCTGGATGGTCTACCAGAGCCCGATGAGCCATCGGCCAACCCGCAGGTCAGCATCACGAGCTACCAACCGGAACGGATCGCCCTGGCGGTGGACACGCCCAACGACGGCGTGCTGGTGTTGAGCGAGCTGGATTACCCCGGCTGGCGGGCGACGGTCGACGGAAAAAACCAAACAATCTGGCGCGCGGACGCCGGGCTGCGGGCGCTGCCGCTCCGCGCGGGCGATCACCAGATCATATTCACCTACCGGCCACTCAGCGTCACAATCGGGGGAATCCTTAGCGCGGTTTGCGCCCTGGCGCTGCTGCTGATTGGGGTTGGCCCCGCGCCCCTCAGGCGGGGCAGCAGGCGTCCGGCAGTGGAGGAGCGTTAACCCATGTTGGAAAGACAGCCATTCCAAAACCTGCTGAGCGGCAGCCCCCGGACACTGGCCCTGATGTTGGGGGTGGGGCTGGCGCTCGTCGCGACCCTTTTGGGCATCTCCCTGGCCTTGATCGGGCCGATCTACACCGTGGTGCTGATCGCGGCCCTGTGCGGCGCGCTGTGGGTGATCGCCGGGCTGGAAAACGCGTTGTGGGCCGTGATCGCGGTGATCTCGCTGCTGCCCTTCTCCACCCTGCCGTTCGACATCGGCTTTACGCCCACCTTCCTCGACCTGGCAATGGGGGCGGTCTTTTTCATCTACAGCATGCAGTGGATGACGGGCGAGCGGCGCAGGCTGGCCTCCACACCCGTTCACCCCTTCCTGATCCTGTTCATCATCCTGACGATCTTCAACTTCGTGGCCGGGCTGCGTTATGCCGGGCTGACCTCGACTATCCTGCGGCGCTTCGCCGAGCTGATCATGACGATGGTTTACGCGCTGGTTCTGGTGGATATCGTGCGCACGCCCAGGCAGCTTCGCCGCCTGATCGCCGTCCTGCTCATCCTGGGCAGCGGCGCGGCGCTGATCGGCATCCTGCAGTGGTCGCTGCCCGATGCCCTGGCCGAGCGGCTGCTGGTGCGGCTGAGCGTGATCGGCTACCCGGATGGCGGGGTGATCCAGTACGTCGAGCAGAACCCCGCGCTGGCGGAGCGGGCGATCGGCACCTCTGTCAACCCGAACTCGCTGGGCGGGTTCCTGGTGATGGTCGCGGCCCTGGCAGCCCCCCAGATCCTGACTCAGCAGCCGGTCACCGGTAAGCGCTGGCACGCCGCCTTGATGCTGGGGACGCTGGTCTTTTGCCTGATCCTGACGCTCTCCCGCGGGTCGATGCTGGCCTTTGGGGCAGCGATCGTGTTCATCGCGCTGCTGCGCTACCGCAAGCTGCTGATCGTGGGGGGAATTTTCGCGCTCCTCCTGCTGCTGACACCGTGGAGCCAGGCGTACATCCAGCGCTTCGCCGTAGGATTCCAGTTCGCCGACTTGGCGACCCAGATGCGGCTTGGTGAGTACAAAGACGCGCTGACCCTGATCACCCGCTACCCGCTGCTGGGTGTGGGTTTCGCCGGGACGCCGGACATCGACATCTACCTGGGCGTGGCGAACGTCTACCTGACTATCGCGTCCAACATGGGACTGTTGGGGCTGTTCTCCTTCCTGGCAACCATGGCAGCGATCTTCGTCTATGGCTGGGGAGCGCGCCAGTCCTTACGAAACGCGGGGAGCGGCCTGTATGCGATCTGGCTGGGGCTGACCGCCGGGCTGATCGGGGCGCTCGCCAACGGGGTGTTCGATCACTACTTTTTCAACCTGGAATTCCAGCACGCGGTCACCATCTTCTGGACGTTCGTCGGGCTGTCGCTAGCGACCATCCGGATCGCCGTAGAAACCGCAGAAAAGCCCGTAGAAACGTAGTCGACGCCCCCAACTGCGCGCCGACAGACTATTGCACCGGCCAAGTGGATATGTTACACTAACGAGTGTTCGGGGCGTGGCGCAGTTTGGCTAGCGCGCTACAATGGGGTTGTAGAGGTCGACGGTTCAAGTCCGTCCGCCCCGACTGACAACGTAAGACCCACCGGCTGGTGGGTCTTTTTGGTCAAGGCGATGGGGGATTACAACCCCAACAAAGTCTGTAGTTTCATCGCCAGCGTCAGGTCACCGTCAAGCTTCACTTTGCCCTGCATAAACGCACTGACGGCGTTCAGCTCGCCGTTGATGATGCCGAGCAGGTCTTCACTCGCCGCATTCACTGTCATATCAGGGGCTGCGCTCGCCCCTTGGCCCATCGTCAGCACGCCGTTCTCAATCGCGGCAAACCACTGCCCCGCCTCGGTACCTGACACGTCGAATTGAAGAACGGCATCCCGATCCCCCCACGCGACAGAGTCGAAACGACCCGGAATTTTCTCGAATAATTCGTGTAAGCTGTCCGCCATATTGCTATTCTCCCTTTATGCCATGGCAAATCTGGTAAGAGAATCGTTCTACAAGTGCTCTTCTCATATAAGTGACACCCACGCGACGCACGCTCCGGTAAGTATATAACGCCCGCCTCCCGATCTGCCAAACAAGACACGTACAAAACCGCGTATTTGTGCAAAAACAGAGGTAAGAAAAATGAGAACCCACAGCGGGAGGGTGTGACACCCGGCCAGGTCTATGCTGACCGGCCCCCCGATTCCAACGCCTCACTTTCCGGCTGATCGATAGCAATCGCCCGCATCGCCGCCGACCACCATCATGGAAGGCACACAGGTGATCTTCTCCTTTACAGAGTAGGCTTCCAGCCTGAATGGCGTGGTGTAAGGGGCGTTGCACGTCCATAACCGCAGTGGTATATTCCCTGGCGCTACCTGATGGTAGCCTCTGTTTTTCTTAGGCTGGTATGAGGTGAAGCGCTGAGAAGTGGCCTATCCATGGCTGGAATTACGACAACCCCTTGCCAACGGGTTACGGAGGGTTCCCTGGCTGGCCGAGATGCTGCGTCGTCTCTACCGGCTGGGCCAGCCTCGTTTTACAGCCGGGGTGGTAGGCGTGATACAGAATGCGAGCCACGAGATACTGCTGGTAGAGCACGTTTTTCACCCACAGCATCCCTGGGGGCTGCCGGGGGGCTGGCTGCAAGCCAACGAGCACCCCGTCGACGCGCTCAAGCGTGAGCTTCGCGAAGAGGCCAACCTGGAGATCGTGGTGGAGGGCCTGCTCCTGGTCTCCAATCTACCTCATGAAATGGCTCCTTTCCAACAGGCTGCCATCGCCGAGGCAAAACGACAGCGGAAGTTTGAGGATTAGCGATATGATGACCACGTCCCGTGCAACGCGGCGGGTAAACATACCTGTGTTGGAAATCGTCGGTTTGTTGATGATCCTGGCATCCATCTTGATCCTGGTCGGGCAGCTCAGCCGATTCAGCGTGGCCCGGCAGCGCATGCCAAATGGCCTGGAGCTGGCCCAGGTCTCAGTTGGCGGGCTTTCTCGCGCCGAGGCTCAGGCGCGCCTTGAGCAGGTTTACGGCGCGCCGGTCAGTGTGATGTACCAGGACCAGGAAATCCGGCTCAGCCCGTCCGAGGTCGGGCTGCGGGTGAATTCGGAAGCGATGCTCTCACGCGCCGACGAGCTGCGCACGGAAGGGACGTTCTGGTCGGGCTTCTGGAATTTCCTGTGGGGGCGGCAGGAGGAGCCGATCGAGGTGGACTTACAGGTCGAGTAGTCCGAGGAGCTGCTTCGCGCCTGGCTTGCCGACGTGGCTGCCCGCTACGACAGCCCGCCGACGCCCGCCCAGCCCGTGCTAGAGACGACGTCCTTCGCGCCTGGGCAGGCCGGTGTGACGCTGAACCAGGAAGAGTCGCTCCCGCTGCTTGACGCCGCC
>JARRJX010000427.1:0-3190 GCA_037388645.1 Chloroflexota bacterium | reverse complement strand
GCGCTCCGTAGGGACGGGGCGCTGGCTGTCCGTCATGCAAGCCGCCCCAGCCGAACCTGAAGCGCCTGAATCTGCGCTTTGATCAGGGCGCGTTCTTCGAGGACATCCGTCACGGGGTTGGATAGCTGTGTGTTATACGATGCCTCGAACCCGGCGACCTCGTCCAGCAGGTCTTCCGCGCGCTGGATGACGTTATCGGTAATCGGGTTCAGCAGAATCCCAAACACGTTGACGCGCTCGTTGTCCCCGAACCAGTCGGCCAGTGGATCAAGAACGGTCGTATTGATGCCGCTGACCATGTCGGGCAGCGAGTTGATCACGTCCTGCATCGCTTCCATCCCGGCGCGGGCCTGGTTCCCGGCCCCAAACGGCAGACGATCCAGCACCCACAGGACGAACTGGGCGATCATGGAGGTGAAAGGCTCGACAGGCTCCACGGCCTCTTGCACCTGCTCCTTCAGCCAGTCGAGCAAGACGGCCAGGCCGTTCACCTGCTGCCCTAGCCAGCGGATTCCATCCTGCGGGCCGGGGAGCTTGGCGACAAAACTGTCGAGGGCGTCCTGCCCGCGCTGCAAACCGCTGCGTAACAGGGTGGCGATGTTCGTCACTCCGGCCAGCGCGCCGACGACCACCTGGAGGGCGGAATTCAGCAGCGAATCCAGCCCCACATCGTCCAGCGCCTGCCAGAGGTCGTTCAGCGACCGCTCGTCGGTGAGCTGGTTCTGCAACGACTCGATGCGCGAGCGGAGCACTTCCAGATCGCTCGATCCTTCCGCCAGGTCGCTGATCAGCTGGTCGCGGTCGGCGGTCACGGCAGCAAGCTGGTATTCCAGATCGGCGATCCGGTCAAACAGCGCGCCAACGTCTACCTCCGGGTCGTCGACCGACATCTCCGACCCGTTGGGGAGGATCACCACGGTGGGTTCGCGCTGCTGGGAGTTGCGATAGATGATCGCCGCGCCACCGCCCAGGGCCAGCGCGGCCACGCCACCGATCAGCAGCCGGGTCATAAAATTGCGCCGACCGCCGTCGTAGTATTCATCGCCGGAGAACCCTTCAGGCGGTGCCGGATAGTCGTCGTCTCCGGGCACCACCGGGAGGTTCATCAACGTCTCGGAATGGAATTCGGCAATAACCTCACCGTCGACAATCTCGTACTCTTCTTCCTTCTCGTGATTATCCAGATCGGCCATGTCATTCCCCTCCACAAGTCTCCCGAACTATCACCATACCACTATCTATTTGTCACCCGAATAACCCAGGCGGCGCAGCATGCTCTCGTTCTTGCGCCAGTTTTTCCAGACCTTCACCCACAGGTCGAGATACACGCGCGTGCCGATCAGCTCTTCCAGGTCGGGGCGGGCAAGCTGGCCCAGGCGCTTGAGCGACTGGCCTCCCTGGCCGATCAAAATCCCCTTCTGGCTGTCACGCTCGACGACGACCGTCGCCCTGATGTAGGTCATATCCTCGCTGCGCTCTTTGAACTCGTCGACGAGCACCGCCACTGAATGGGGGATTTCCTGCTCGTAGAGATGCAGCACTTTCTCCCGGATGATCTCGGCGGCGTTATCGCGCAGATGCGTATCGGTCAGTTGATCGGCGGGATAAAACGGTGGGCCTTCCGGCAGCGCCTTCACCAGCTCCTCGACCAGCTCGTCCACGCCGTCTCCACGAACCGCGCTGACGAATGCGGGCTGCGCCCCTGGGACAAGCGCCTGATAGGCGGCTGCGTGCTCGGCCATCTGGTCGCTGCCGACCAGGTCTATTTTGTTCAGCACGAGGAGTGTGGGCATCTCCGAGATGCTGCCGAGCATTTGCGCGATGATCTCGTCGGCCCGCCCCGGCGGCTCGGAGACGTCCACCAGGAACAGGATCAGGTCGGCGTCGGGTATCGCCGCCTTGGCCTTCCCCACCATGTACTCGCCCAGTTTGTTGCGCGCTTTGTGAATGCCTGGGGTGTCGACAAATATAGCCTGGGCAGCGGGCAGAGTCAGGATGCCAAGCTGGCGGTCTCGCGTCGTCTGAGGCTTGGGGGAGGTGATCGCCAGCTTCTCGCCCAGGATCGCGTTCATCAAGGTCGACTTGCCCACGTTGGGTTTGCCAATCACGCCGACAAACCCGGCTCGATAACCGTCCGGTATCTTGCTGTCGGCTTCGAATGGGTCTTGTGAATACTCAGCCATCAAGCGATGAATTCCTCATTATTATCCGCCATCAAAATCCGGGTGCCGCCCTACCCCGAAGTGAGTCACCTGAAAGGTGAAATTCGCCTCGGCGCGATGCCCGACCTCGACCTGCAACAGTTCGACGTACCCACGTTCAGGATGACAGCGAATGGTGCACATGTCGGGGGTTGCGCCAGCCTCCGGGAGGACCTTGGTCAGGATGTCGCGCGCCCAGGCGAAGGCACCGGGCACTGAGAACAGCCAGAAATCCGAGCCATTCTCGATAACCCGCCACTCGCCCCCACGTTGATGCCAGAGCTTCCCCTGCGTAAAAGTGAGGTCGTGGTCTCCAAACCGGTGCAGCTCGCCGCCCATATAAGAAACACTGACCCAGTATTCGGTGATGTTGCTGGCCCGCCAGCGGTTGATCCCTTCAACGAGCATCTCAAGATCGGCCATCTATCATGTCCTTATCCACAAACAGTAGTCCCTTATCCCATTATACAACGCGATTGTCGCCGCGATGATCGCCGCGTCAACCGCCCGGCAGCGAGCTTAGCTCCGCAGAGAGAAGGCCAGCCAGATGCTGGAGCTGGTCTGCGCCAATCGTGATCACCGGAGCGGCGAGCCTGAGCAGCTCCGGAACGCGGTCGCCGTGTTCGTCGGTCTCCTGGGGCTGGGCAGGGGGTGTATTCTCCACCCACACGACCGCATCCAGGCGTGTCAGGGGAAGCTGGGAGCTGGCTGATCGGTAAGCAAACGCCTCCAACCCGGCAGCCATGTCAAGCTGCTTGAGAAACACGGTATCCCACTCGCCCGTCTCGACCCAGTGCCCGTGCACGTCGGCGCGGGGGAAGGCGTCCCCCTTCTGAACCATGAATCTGAGGGCGTCGTTCCCCTCGAACTCGCGGCCAAAGTCGTCGATGACCAGATGAGGCACGAATTCTCTCCGCTCGTACAGGTATGGCACCGCATAACACACCACCAGGTCGCCAGCACACACCACCTGGCCGGGTGCGGCGCGC
>JARRJX010000426.1:0-3194 GCA_037388645.1 Chloroflexota bacterium | reverse complement strand
GCGGCCAGTGGGCCGTGGTAGATCAGGGGGGAGAGATACTGGACGCCCCCCGCACCCGCCTCGGCGAAGTTGTGATGAGTCTGCACGCTCTCCACCCCGCCGCAGCCGATCACGTCGAGCGGCCAGCCGTGGCGGGCGATCTCACCCGCCGCCCAGGCTGTGACCTCGACGGCGCGAGCGTGGAGCCTGCCGCCGCCAATCCCGGCCACGGTGCCCGGGTCGTCCGGGGCTGGCTCCGGCAGGGTGTTGGTGGTGACGACCGCCCGCACGCCGGTCTCGGCGAAGGCGCGCATCAGCGCGGCGACCTGGCGCTCGGAGAGGGCCGGGCCGAGCTTCACCCAGAGCGGAGTCTGCCAGCCCGCCGCCTCGACGGCCTCTATCGCCGAGCCAGTCAGCAGCGCGGCCAGCTCCTCGGACTGGTTCCCGGCGGGGTCGTCCTCGGTGTTGGGGCAGCTCAGGTTGAGGGTGAACCAGGCGGGGATGACATCGCGCCGCAGGAAGGCGTCGAGGGCCTGGAGAACTTCCTCATTCTGGCGGGCCGGGTCGGCCAGGCCGGGGGTGACCGCAATATTGATCCCGTACACCTCCGGCAGGAACGCCTGGCGCGCCGCGAGGAATTCGGCAGCGGCCTCCACGCCCGGATTCTTCAGCCCGACACGGTTCTGCGTGGAACGAGTCGCCGGGTCGCGCCAGAGCACGGTGCCCGGATTGCCCAGCCGGGGCCAGCGGGTGAACGATCCGAACTCGACCGGGCCGAGCAGGGCGGGCACCGAGCGCCAGCCGGGGATGAGGTTCCAGCCGCCGCGCGCGGCTTCAAGGGCGCGCGTCTCCGAATCGAAGCCGTCTCCCTTCACCCAGCCCGCCGCGAGGATGTAGGGCAGCGGCAGCATCACCCCGCCGACCTGGACAGGCTGCGGCTCGAAGGCGAGCCGGTGCGCGGCGCGCAGGAGGGCGAGCAAGGCCGGGCTGCGGTCGGCGCGGCGCATCAGGTTCAGGGCGCGGGCGTGGCCCTGCATGGCGCTTTCGCGGAAGATCAGCGGGCGGGCGGCTCTCACGTAGAGCGTTTTGTACGCGGCAAGAAAGGCCCGGCGCGGGAGGCTCATGAGCGGCCAAACCGGTTGGTGCCGAAGCCATCCGCGACCAGCACGTCCTGGCCATCGAAGACTTTCGTGCCGCGCAGGCGCACCTCGACGACCCGGCCCGGCAGGCGCATCCCGGCGAAGGGCGACCACCTGGCCGCCGTGCGCAGGGAGGCATCCTCGACCAGCCAGGACTGATCCAGATCGACCAGGGTGTAGGTTTCCGGAGGGTTGGCGATGCCAAACACGCGCCGGGGGGCCGATGCCACCAGATCGACAGCTCGCTCCAGGGTGAGCCGCCCCTCCTGCACCGCCAGCAGCAGCAGGGAGAGGGTGGTTTCCAGGCCGGGCACGCCGAAGGGCGGCTTCTCCGAGCGCTTCTCGGCGAGGGTGTGCGGCGCGTGGTCCGATTCGACGACGTCCACGATACCCGACTCCAGCGCCTCCCACAGCGCCTGTTGATCGGCGGGGGTCTTCAGCTCCGGCTTCATCAGCCCCAGGGGGCCGAGCGTGGGGAGGTCGTCCTGAGTCAGGTAGAGGTGGTGGGGCGTGACGCCGACGCTGACCGGCAGGCCGTCGTTTTTGGCGCGCGTCAGGGAGGCGATCTCGTCCGCCGTGCTGATGTGGCAGAAGTGAGTCCGCTTACGGGTCTGCCGCACCAAGTCGAGGATTTGCGGCACGGTCGCGCCTTCGGCGTGGACGGCGATCACCCGGTCGGGGGGCCAGGCTTCATAGATGCGCCGCCGCAGCGCCTGATCCTCGACCAGCAGATCGCCGGTGGTGGCGTTGCAGTAGATCTTCAGGCCGCATATCTCGCGGCTCACCCCCGCGTACTGGCCGGTGTTGTCGGATTGGCTCGCGCCGAAATACACGCCCCAATCGCAGACCGCCTGCGCGCCGATCTCGGCCAGCTTGCGATCCAGCGCGGGACGCGAGGTCGTGCTGGGCGGGGTGTTGGGCATGTCGAGGACGAGCGTATAGCCACCGGCCAGCGCGGCGGCGGTCTCACTGGCAAAGGTGCCCTTGTGCGACCAGTCCATGCTACGCAGGTGGACGTGGGGGTCGGTCATCCCAGGGATTTTAATCATCGTGTCCTGTTTCCGGTGTATCGATGGCAGCGGCCTATGCGGTGTCGTAGACCTGCCGATCTACACCCAGAACCCGCCCAGCACCTTGGCGAGCAGCGCCATCCGGACGTACATGCCGTTCTCCATCTGGTTGAAGTACACGGAGCGCGAGTCCTGATCCAGCTTGTCGTGATCGTCCGGGGTGCCCATCTCGTTCTTGCGGGGCAGCGGGTGCATCAGGATGGCGTCTGCCCTGGCCTGGGCCAGTACGGGCGGCGTCATGATGAAGCCGTCCTTGATCGCCTCGTATTCGGCGCGGTCGGCGAAGCGCTCCTCCTGCACGCGCGTCCAGAAGATCACGTCGGTGCCGCCCAACACCTCGGAGAGGTTATCGGTCTCGTGGTGGGCGATCTGGTGCTCCTTCAAGAAGGTGAGGATGGTGCCCGGCATGCGCAGCGACTCAGGCGAGACGAAGTTCAGCGTGGTGCCCGCGGCCTCATAGCGCGCCAGCAGCTTCGCCAGGGAATGGACGGTGCGCCCGTGTTTGAGATCGCCGACCATCGTGATGTTCAGCCCGTCGAAGCTCTTCTTAAAATCAAAGATGGTGAACATGTCGAGCAGGGCCTGGCTGGGGTGCTCGCCGACGCCATCACCCCCGCTGATCACCGCCGGTCGCCGCCCGATCTGCTCTTTGAGGCAGTCGAGGTAATAGGCGGCCTCGTACGACGAGCCGACTTCCGGGTGACGCAGGATGATCACGTCGGCATAGCAGCCCGCCGCACGCACCGTATCGGCCAGGTTTTCGCCCTTGTAGACGGAGCTGAACTGGACGCCGTTGCTGGCGACGATCACCTCGCCGCCCAGACGGCGCATCGCCGCCTGGAACGACATATCCGTGCGGGTCGACGCCTCGTAAAACAGGCTCGCCATGATCTTCCCGGCACCGAGGGAGAGCAGACCGCGATCCCCCTGCGCGGCGCGCTTGCGGATCGAGGAGGCGGCGTCAAATAAAATCTGTAAGTCCTGCTGGTCGAACTGGTCAACCGAC
>JARRJX010000425.1:0-3197 GCA_037388645.1 Chloroflexota bacterium | reverse complement strand
GCCCGGTTCGTTCTCCTCGCCCCCGCCCCACCGCCATCCACCCCGCTCATCCCGGCCCAGCCGCCAGCTTCGCTCGATTTGCATTCCCCACCGCCCGTGCCCCTGGGCCTTACCCCCGCTCCTGACACCACGACAGCCCCCCTAAGGGGGCGTCTGGTCTCAGGGGCGGCAGGCTCAGTGGCGGGCGGTGACACCGGTACGCCGCTCACCCACCCGGTTGACTCGACCGCCTCTGGGGGATCGGATATACTCCCACAGGCTATCCCGCAAACGACATGACAGGAGTTTTTTCGTTTTGAGCGAGCAACAAGGATTCACCCTGTGGATGACCGGCCTCTCCGGGGCTGGCAAGACCACTATCGCCCGGATCGTCGAGGAGCAGCTCAAGGCGCGCGGCCTGAACATCGAGCGGCTGGACGGCGACATCGTGCGCCAGTCGCTCACCCGCGACCTGGGCTTCACCAAGGAAGACCGCGACAAGAACATCGAGCGCGTGACCTTCGTCGCCAAGCTGCTCTCGCGCAACAACGTGGGCGTGATCGCCTGCTTCATCTCGCCCTACCAGGCCGTGCGCGACATGGTGCGCAGCGAGACGACCAACTTCATCGAGGTCTTCGTCTACGCCCCCCTGGAGGTGTGCGCCGAGCGCGACGTGAAGGGCCTGTACGCCAAAGCCTTCGCGGGCGAAATCCCGAACTTCACCGGCGTCTCGGACCCCTACGAAGAACCGGTCAACCCGGAACTGGTGATCAACACGCACAAGCAAACCCCGGAGGAAAGCGCGGCGCTCGTGATCGGCTACCTGGAGGAACGCGGCTTTATCCCGGCAGCCGAGACAGCCTAGCCGGTTCGCAGCATGACCGATTCGGCTCCCATGCCCGACGTATCCATCATCATCCCGGTGTACAACGAAGCAGCCTCAATAGGCGGGGTGCTGGACGAGATCGCCGCCCTGCCGCTTGAGGCTGAGGTGATCGTGATCGACGACGGCTCCCAGGACGAGTCGGCAGCAGTCGCCGGGGCACGCCCCGGCGTGCGGGTGTTCCAGCATCCCTATAACATCGGAAACGGCGCGGCGATCAAGACCGGCATCTGGGCGGCACGGGGCAGGGTGATCGTGATGATGGACGGGGACGGCCAGCACCAGCCCGCCGACATCCCCCGCCTGTTAGCCCACACGGCGCGTTACGACATGGTGGTCGGCGCGCGCACCCCGGCCTCCGAATCAGAGCAGCACCGCGACCTGGCGAACCGCCTGTACAACCTGAACGCCACGTACCTGGTCGGGCGAAAGGTCGAAGACCTGACCTCCGGCTTCCGGGCGATCCGCATCCCGATCGCCCGGCGCTTCGTCTACCTGCTGCCCAACGGCTTCTCCTACCCGACCACACTCACGCTCTCCATCTTCCGCGCCGGGCACAGCGTGCGCTACGAGCCGATCGTCGCGCTGGCCCGCCAGAGCCGGAGCAAAATCCGGCTGATGCGCGACGGGCCGGGGTTCCTGCTGACGATGGCCCGCATCGGCACGCTCTTCGCCCCGCTGAAGATCTTCCTCCCGGTGGCGATCACCCTGTTCGTGGTGGGGGCGGGATACGGGGCGTTCATCCTGCTCACCATGGGGCGCTTCAGCCAGATGGCCGGGGTAACGGTGCTGGCGGGTATTATGATGTTCATGCTGGGCCTGATCTCGGAGCAAATCGCCCTGCTGCGTATGTCCCAGATTGGAGCCTTCCACGACGACAGCGCGCCATGAACATCTGCGTGCTGACAACCACCTATCCGCGCTACCCCGGCGACCACCAAGGCTCGTTCATCCTCGGCCAGGTGAACGCGCTGAGCCGGGCGGGCCATCGCCTGGAAGTGATCGCCCCGCGCGACCCGACGGCCAGCGCATCATCCTACGACGCGCTCGAAGACAACATCGACATCCACCGTTTCGACTACTGGCTTCCGGCCCGTTGGCAGTCCTTATGCTACGGGGCAGGCATCCCGGAGAACTTCCGGCGCAACCGGCTGGTTGCGCTCCAACTCCCCACGCTGCTGGCCGCCTTTGTGAGGAGGGCACTGCCCTTCGTCCGGCGCTGCGACATCGTCCATGGGCACTGGTCATTTGGCGGGCTGGCCGCCCTGTGGGCAGGGCGGTTAGCGCGGAAGCCGGTTGTGATCACCCTGCACGGAGCCGAGGTGCTGCACCCCATCCTGCGCCCGGTCAACCGCTACCTGGTGAAACGAGCAGAGGGGGTGGTCGTCAACAGCCGCTTCACCCACGACACGCTGCGACAGCACATCCCGGATGCCCACCCGACAATCATCCCCTTCGGCGTCAACGAAGAAAAGGTGGCCCCGCCCGGCTTTGACCGGGCCGCCTTCCGGGCTGCCGCCGGGGTCGGGCAAGAGGCAGTGGTGCTGCTGGCGGTCGGGCGGCTGGTCGAGCGTAAGGGGTTCCACGTGCTGATCGAGGCCACCGCGCGCCTGTCACCTGAGCGTCCGGTACTCACCCTGATCGGCGGGTCAGGGCCGGAGTCCGGCGCACTCCAGGCCCAGATCGACGCCTTAGAGGTGGGCGAGCGGGCGCGGCTGCTGGGCCGACTCGACGACGACGACCTGGCAAAATGGTATGCCGCCGCCGACGTGTTCGTGCTGCCCGCCGTGGTGGACAGCAGCGGCGACACGGAAGGTCTGGGGGTGGTGCTGCTGGAAGCGATGGCGAACGACACGCCCGTGATCGCCTCACGAACGGGCGGGATCACCGACATCGTGCGCCACGGCGAGACCGGCCTGCTCGCCGCCCCCGGCGACCCGGCTGACCTGGCAGAGAAGATCAGTATGTTATTAGACGACGCCGATGTCTATGCCCGCATACAACGTGGTGCGCGGAGCCACATGGAAAGCGAGTTCTCCTGGGAAACGATCACCCAGCACCTGGTGGGCTGTTACGAGGCGTGCCTCTCATGACCGGGGAGAAGCGGACGCGCCAGCAAACGCCTTTACGCCGCTGGGGGTCAACGCTGTTGAGCCTGGCCGTGATCGGGGGCATCGCCCTGTTCCTGTCACGGACAGATATGCTCAAGGAGATCGACTTCCGCACGATCCGCTGGGAATACGTCGCGCTGATCGTCCCCCTCCAGGTTCTCTACTTCGCCCTGAGCGGATTGGTGACGGCGACCTACACCGCCCACCTGGGGCAGATGCTCAAA
>JARRJX010000424.1:0-3204 GCA_037388645.1 Chloroflexota bacterium | reverse complement strand
TGTGGTCGCCACCGCCGCCGATGCCGCGCCCGGCCCCTACCGCTGGGGGCCGGTCCGGGTCGATGCCTGGGGTGTTTACACCAACCGGCCCCCCTCCGGCTCTTACCGCGCCTTCGGGGCTACCCACATGCAGTGGATCGGCGAGAGCCAGGTGGACGAGGTCGCCCGCCGGGCGGGCGTCGACCGGGTCGCCATCCGCGAGCGCAACCTGCTGCGCCCCGGCGAGCAGGTCCGGCCCGGCGGCAAGCCGCTCGACGCCGACCTGGTCGGCGACATCCAGAAAGTCGCCCAGGCGCTTGGCTGGGACGAGCCTGCCCCACCCGGTGTGGGGCGGGGGCTGGGCGTTGGCCTGTTGGCTGCGGGGGCGCACCCGGTTTCCTCCGCCATCGTCCGCCTGGAAGCCGACGGCACGGCCACCCTGCTGGTCAGCTCTACCGAGATGGGCCAGGGCACGCGCACGGCGCTGGGCCAGCTGGTCTGCCAGGAATTGGCCCTGCCCATCGACCGCATCCGGGTCCCCGGCGGTGACACGCAGCTGACGCCCTACGACCGCTCCACCGGGGCCAGCCGCTCGACCACGCTCGCCGGGACCGCCGTCCACCGCGCCGCGCTCGACGTGCGCGGGCAGCTTCAAACCATCGCCGCCGGGCTGTGGGACACTGCGCCCGCTTCCGTCGACCTGCGCGACGGCTCGGTCTGCTTCCAGGACGAGACGATGACCTACCCGGAGCTGCTCAAGGCGTATTTTGGCCTGGCGGGCGGCGAGATCATCGGGCAGGGCCGCGTCCAGCCGGAGCTGGGCAAAGGCACGTATGCTGCCGGGCCGTATTTCTGGGAGGTCTGCGTGGGCGGCGCGGAGGTCGAGGTAGACGCGGACACAGGCCGCATTCACGTTCGCAGGCTGGTCAGCGTCGCCGATGTCGGGCAGGCCGTCAACCCCCACCTGGTCGAGGCCCAGGAGATGGGTGGGGCGATGCAGGGCCTGGGCAACGCCGTTTTTGAGGAGATGATCTTCTCGGACGGGCAGTTGTTGAACGCCACGCTGCTCGACTACCACATCCCCACCATCGAAGATTTGCCGGACGCCTTCACCTCCACCCTGGCGGAGAACGAGGACGGGCCGGGGCCGTATGGCATCAAAGGGGTGGGTGAGGGGGCGCTGGCTGCCGTCCCAGCCGCCATCGCCAATGCGCTGGCCGACCTGGGACTCCATATGACGGAGATGCCGTTCACCCCGGAGCGCGTCTGGCGCGCCCTCCAGGAGAGCGGCGGCGAGGATCACTAGCCGCGCTGCCTCTGAGCGAGGCGCGAGGACACAGGAGGAATCATGGCGATTAACGCAGACCGTATCAAGACCGTCGCCGTAGCCGGTGCGGGCACTATGGGGCCGGGCATTGCCACCACCTTTGCCACACACGGGTTCGAGACGCGGCTCTCTGAGATCAAAGAGGAGGCGCTGGAGAAGGCGAAGGCCACCACCGAGACCATCTATAACGTGCTCACCGGCGCGGGCTTCATGACCGCCGAGCAGGCCGCCACCGGGCGATCCAACCTCACCTTCTTTCTCGATCCGGAGGAGGCCATCACCGGGGCCGACTTCGTCGTCGAGTCCATCCCGGAGAAGCTTGAGATCAAGCAGTCGTTCTTCCAGCAGGCCGAAGGATGGGTCGACGACGAGGTGGTGCTCGCCTCCAACACCTCCGGCATCCCCATCACCCGGCTGGCCGAGGTGTGCCGGGTGCCGGAGCGGGTGATCGGCACGCACTGGTCCAACCCGCCCCACATCATCCCCGTCATCGAGGTCATCCGGGGCGAAAAGACCGCCGACTCGACCGCCCAGACGGCCTGGGAGCTGTCTGAGAAGATCGGCATGATCCCCGCCGAGGTGAAGCGTGACGTGGCGGGTTTTGTTGAGAACCGCGTCCTGTATGCCATCATGCGCGAAGCGCTGCATCTGGTCGAGGAGGGCATCGCCTCGCCCGATGCGGTCGACACCATCGTCAAGTGGGGCATCGGCTACAAGCTGGCCGCGATCCCGCCGCTTCAGTTGCTTGACGTCGCTGGATTGGACATCTACAATAGCGTTGCCAGCTATCTCAATGCCGACCTCAGCACGAACCCTGGTGTCAGTTCCGCCATCATCGAACGCGTCGAGAAGGGTGATCTGGGTATCAAGACCGGGCGCGGGCTTTTTGAATACAAACCTGACGAGATCCCCGGTCTGATGCAGCGGCGCATGAAGCTGCTGCTCGCCTTGAAGAAAGCCCTGATAGAACTGGAGGAGGGGAGAGACAGTGGCGATTCCGATTGAAGAGAGCTTCGAGGTCGCAGCTTCCATCGAACAAGTGTGGAGCTATTTTCAAGACCCACCCCAGGTTGTGCCCTGTATTCCGGGTGCGGAGTTGGTGGGTGTCCTGGACGAAAAGTCCTACGAAGGCATCATGAAGTTCCAGTTGGGCCCGGTGCGAGCGAAGTTCAAAGGGACGATCACGATCGACGAGATCGACCACCAGGTCCACGTGATGACCCTCACCGCGCGCGGCATCCAGCTTGGCGCGGTGGGACAGGCAGAAGCCCAGGTGCGGTTCGCATGTCTCTCCCTCGACGACCGGCGGACGGAGATCGGCATCCAGGCGAATGTCTCAATTGCCGGGAAGCTGGCGCAGTTGGGTGGCGGCATGATCCAAAGCGTCGCCCGGCAGCTCTTTCGAGAGTTTGCCGAATGCGCCCAGCACGAGATTCTCGGCGAGGAGCTGGTTGAGGCTGAGGATGGGTGAGGCATAAAAGGGAAAGGAGGCGGCATTACAATAGAAGGAATCCTGTGCAGACTATTGTAGCGGCGCATTATTACCTTTTTCCTTGGGAGGAAAATCCGATGCAAGCTAGAACAATTGCAGTTATGGCGGTGTCCATTGCCATCGTGGCCGTGCTGGTTGCTGTCGTGCCGATCCCCATCCCTGGGACCGGTGGCTACACGCACCCCGGTGCGGTGGCCGAGATGTTCGTCGCGATGGCTTTTGGGCCATTGGTTGGCATGGTCGCTGCTGGTGTGGGCGCAGCCATCTCTGACTTGGTGCTGGGCTATGGCAGCTTCGCCCCACTTACTCTGATCGCGCATGGTCTGCTTGGCCTTCTGGCTGGCTGGCTTGGCTGGAAGAAAGGCTGGGGCGGGATGCTCGTCGGCTGGATTGTCGGTGGGCTGGC
>JARRJX010000423.1:0-3211 GCA_037388645.1 Chloroflexota bacterium | reverse complement strand
AACCGGCGGGAAGGTGACGCACTTCGTCGCCGGGCTGGGCACCGGCGGCACGATGACCGGCGTTGGTCGCCGCCTGCGGGAGTACAACCCCGACATTCGCCTGATAGCCGTGCAGCCCGATTCGTCCTTCCACGGCTTGGAAGGGCTGAAGTACATGCCGACCGCCATCAAGCCGGGCATTTATGACGAAACCCTGCCCGACGAAATCATTGAGATACGCACCGAAGAAGCTTATTCGATGTGCCGCTGCGTGGCCCGCGAGGAGGGCCTGCTGATCGGCGTCTCGGCGGGTGCTGCGCTCGAAGCCGCTGTGCGGGTTGCCAAAACGCTGGAACAGGGCGTGGTCGTCACGCTGCTGCCTGACAACGCGGCCAAGTACCTGAGCGAGCCGTTCTGGACGGAACAAGACTAAAACCTATGCGAAACGAGTTTCGCATAGGTGACCTTTGCACAGACGATTGAGGTGGTGATGAAAATCAAGCTGTCGGCGGCGACGCTGCGGGCGATTGAAGCCCACGTCGAAGCGGCTTACCCCAATGAGGGGGCGGGCTTCATGCTGGGGGAAACCTCCGGGGATACGGTGGTCATCGAGAAACTGCTCCCCCTGGAGAACAAGCGCGAGCAAGAGGCGCAGCATAACCGTTTTGAGCTTGTCCCGATGGATTTCGACCGGGCGGAGCGGGAAGCCGATGATCAGGGAGTGGACCTGGTGGGCGTGTTTCACTCTCACCCTGATCACCCGGCGCAGCCCAGCGAGTTCGACCGGGATCACGCGCTGCCAAACTTCAGCTATCTGATCACGAAGGTGGCGGGGGTGGATGGTGAGGGTAAGGCCCAGATCACACGGGCCTGGCGGCTGCGTGATGACCACACCGCATTTGATGAAGACGAGTTGATTGCAGACTGAGGAATCATCTGATCCACATTCGCCAAAGGGAGTACAAAGAGATGGCAACTATTCGTATACCTACACCACTGCGCGCCTACGTGGGCGGCAGCAAGGAAGTCAGCACGTCAGGCAGGACAGTTGAGGAGGCGCTGGCCGACCTGACCAGCCAATACCCTGATCTGAAGCCGCATCTGTATAACGACGGCCAGTTACGCAGCTTCGTCAACATTTTCCTCGGTGAGGAGGATATTCGCTACCTGGACGGCGTGTCGACGCCGATCGACGACGATACCCAGTTGCGGATTATCCCCTCGATCGCCGGGGGGTAAAGCCAGCCAGTCAGCCTGATGGGCTGCTGCTGGCAGCTAAGTGAGGGGCACATCATGACAGACGAAACCATTCGCAGGATCGATCACTCCGCTCTGCGCACCAACCAGGCGTTTATCATCACGCTGCTGGTGGCCGCGTTCATCACGAACCTATGGCCGCTCGTGGCCTTCGTCTCGGCAGTGATGATCGTCGGGACGATCTGGCCGGGCGCGGGGCTGTTCAAGCGGGTTTATCGCCACGTCCTCAAGCCGCTCAAGGTCGTCCGCCCGGACGTTATCGTCGACAACCCGGAGCCGCACCTGTTTGCCCAGGGCCTGGGTGGGGCGTTCACCCTTGGCTCGACGCTCGCCCTGCTCGCCGGGCTGCCGGTGCTTGGCTGGGCGCTGTCCTGGATCGTGGTCGGGCTGGCCGTCCTTAACCTGTTTCTGGGCTTTTGCGCGGGCTGCTTCGTCTATTATCGGCTGAGCCGGTTGGGCGTTCCGGGATTCGGGGCGACCCCGGTTGAGCGGGAGCGCGGCGCATGATCGCGCGGATCGGGATCACTATCGCGCTGGTCGCCGTTGCCTTTGGCGCGTACGCGATTGGCACGCGCTGGCAGGTCACCCGGCTCCAGGGGCGGGCCCGCGCGGCAGGCGTGCTGGCCGGGCTGCGTCCCGACGTGCCAGGGGTCGTCTATTTCTGGTCAGACTCCTGCGCGCCGTGCAAGCTGGTGCAGAAACCCGCCCTGGAGCAGCTTCAGGCCGACCTCGGCCCTGATGGCGTCCAGGTGATTGCCATCAACGCCCTGGAACAGCCCGATCTGGCCGATGAGTGGGGCGTGCTGAGCCTGCCGACGACCTTCATCGTCGACCGTAGCGGCCAGCCCCGGCGCGTGAACCACGGCGTGATGCGCGCCGAGCAGCTTCGCCAGCAGATCGCCGAGTTGAACTGAACCGGCGGCCTGTGCTCTATATTTCGCATACCTCCGGGGCGTGGTGACGCGCCCCGGTTAGTATTGTCTGAGGGGGACATCCATGATTATGAAAGAACGTATCGCCCCTGAGGCGATTGAGCTTAGTCACGAAGAGATCAAACGGTACAGCCGCCACCTGATCATGCCGGAAGTCGGCATGCAGGGGCAGCGGCGGCTCAAGGCGGGCAAAGTCCTGCTGGTCGGCACGGGCGGCCTGGGGTCACCGCTTGGCATGTATCTGGCCGCCGCCGGTGTGGGCCGGATCGGGCTGGTCGATTACGATACCGTCTCCGAGTCCAACCTCCAGCGCCAGATCATCCACGGCACCAAAGATATCGGGCGTCCCAAGCTGGAAAGCGCCCGCGAGCGTATGCTCGACATCAACCCCTACATCCAGATCGACACCTACGAGGTGCCGCTCACCTCGGACAACGCGCTCGACATCCTGGAGCCGTACGACGTGATCGTCGACGGCACCGACAACTTCCCCACCCGCTACCTGGTCAACGACGCCTGTGTGCTGCTCGGCAAGCCGAACGTCTACGGCAGCATCTTCCGTTTTGAAGGCCAGGCCAGTGTGTTCGCTGCCAAGGAGGGGCCGTGCTATCGCTGCCTGTTCCCGGAGCCGCCCCCACCCGGGTTGGTGCCAAGCTGCGCCGAGGGGGGTGTGCTGGGCGTATTGCCCGGCACGATCGGCACGATCCAGGCGACCGAGACGGTCAAGCTCTTGTTGGGTATCGGCGAGTCGCTCGTCGGGCGGCTGCTGCTGTATGACGCGCTGGCGATGAGATTCGATTTCGTCAAGCTGCGCAAGAACCCCGCCTGCCCGGTGTGCGGCGAGCATCCAACGCTCACCGAGCTGATCGACTACGAGCAGTTCTGCGGCGTGCCCGCCCACGACAACAGCGAGTTTTCCAGCGAGGCCGCCGAGGCTGTGCCGCTGATCGGCGTGCAGGAGGTCAAGGAACGCATCGACCAGGGGGACGAGTTCATTCTGCTCGACGTGCGCGAGCCGCACGAGTGGGAGATCGTTGACATCG
>JARRJX010000422.1:0-3212 GCA_037388645.1 Chloroflexota bacterium | reverse complement strand
CGCAGATTATACGAATTAACAGGATTAGGACAAAAAGGGACGGGAATCCCCGGCGGGACACCCCATCCCCACACAGAGCGTACCCTAACCTATCCAACCTGGCAGCAGCATTGTGTGAGATATACCTGAAAATCGAACAACCGGGAAAAGGGAGGGCAGAGAAGCCCGGCTAACCAATCAGCGTGTCACAAGAATGCCCTGCTCACCGCGCGGCAGCACCTCGCCAACCTGCCACCATGGGGCACCTGAGGAAGCCATCACCGCGCTGAACGCATCCACCTGGCCGGGGGGCACGCAAACGAGCAGCCCGCCGCTGGTCTGCGCATCAAAGAGCAGCATCTGCTCGCCATCGCCGATCCCCTCCTCAAAGCGGACGAGCGCCTCAAAGGCCTGCTTGTTGGCCGCCGAGCCGCCGGGGAAAATCCAGGCCTTGGCATATCCCTCCACGCCGCTGATGAAGGGCACGGCGTCGAACGACACCCGCAGCGTCACCTGGCTGGCCTCGCTGACCTCACTGGCGTGGCCCAGGAAGCCAAAACCGGTGATGTCCGTTGCGGCGCGCGCGCCAGCGGCCAGGGCGGCCTCGCTGGCCGTCCGGTTCAGGCGGGACATCCAGCCGACCGCCTCGGCCAGGTGGGCCGCCTCGGCCCTGTCATTCTTGGCAGCAGTGGTGATCGTGCCCGTGCCGAGCGGCTTGGTCAGGATCAGGGCATCGCCGGGCTGTGCCCCGGCTTTAGTCAGCAGCTTGTCGGGGTGGGCCAGCCCCACCACCGCCAGCCCGACCTTTGGCTCTTTATCCTGGATGGTGTGCCCCCCTGCGATCACGGCACCCGCCTCGCGCACCTTCTCCGCCGCGCCGCGCAGCACCTCGCCCAGCAGGTCGGGGGGCAGATCGGCGGGGAAAGCAGCGATGTTGAGCGCCAGCAGCGGGCGGCCTCCCATCGCGTAGACGTCGCTCAGGGCATTGGCAGCGGCGATCGCCCCGTATTCATAGGCGTCGTCGACGATAGGCGTGAAAAAGTCGGTGGTGACGATCAGCGCCCGCTCGTCGTCGAGCCGATAAACAGCGGCGTCGTCAGGCGCGCCTAAGCCAACCAGCAGGTCGGGATGATCCGCCGGGTTAAACAGATTCTCTAAGGGGCGCAGCACCTGCGCCAGGGCCTCAGGGGCCAGCTTAGACGCTCAACCTGCACACGACGAGAGCGCCGTCAGCCGGACAATCTCCTCACGAGTCATGAAGAATCCTATCTTGCGTGAGAGTGTTTCGCCCCCGAATTATAACGCGCCGGGCAGGACAGCACAGAAGCGATCTGGTTCCAGGGATAGCCAGAAGTTGAAAAAGGAGCGCTCATCGAAGACACTAGGGGCCGACCGACTCTCCCACCAGAGAAAGGCCACTTCAACGGACTCATGGACTCAACCGACCTGATCGTGATCGGGGGCGGCCCGGCGGGGCTGATGGCCGCCGGGCAAGCCGCCCGGCAGGGCGCGTCGGTGCTGCTGCTGGAAAAGATGGCCCGCCCTGGCCGCAAGCTGCGCATCACCGGCAAAGGGCGCTGCAACCTGACGAACGTCGCCCCGGTCGAGGACTTCGTCGCCCACTTTGGGGAGAATGGCCGCTTCCTGCGGCAGGCGTTCGCCCGCTTCTTCACGCCTGACCTGCTCGCCTTTTTCACCGACCTGGGCGTGGAGACGGTCGTCGAGCGCGGCGGGCGGGTGTTCCCGGTCAGCGAGGATGCCAAGGAGGTGGTCGACGCGCTGGTAGGCTGGGCCAAAGCGGGCGGCGTGCAGATTCGCACCCAGGAGCCTGCTGCCCGCCTGCTAGTCGAGGGTGGAAGAGTCGCCGGAGTCGAGTGCCGGAGCGGGCGCGCCTACCCCACCCGGACGGTCGTGCTGGCGACGGGCGGCGCGTCTTACCCCGGCACCGGCTCGACGGGCGACGGATACACGATCGCCGAAACGGTGGGCCACACGATCGTGCCGGTGCGCCCGGCGCTGATCCCGCTGGAGACGGCGGGCGACATCGCCCCGCGCCTGCAAGGACTCAGCCTGCGGAACGTCCGCGTCTCGCTGTGGGTCGACGGCAAACGACGGGCGGAAGCGTTTGGCGAGATATTGTTCACCCACTTTGGCGTCTCCGGCCCGCTGATCCTGTCGCTGAGCGGGCGGGCGGTCGACGCGCTGCACGCGGGGAAGACGGTCGACCTCTCGATCGATCTCAAGCCCGCGCTCGACGAGCCAACGCTGGACGCGCGGCTGCTGCGCGAGCTTGACAGGCACGGCAAACAGCAGGTTCAGACGATGCTCAAGACGCTGCTGCCCCGCACCCTGATCCCGGTCTGCATCGACCGGGCGGGCATCCCCGCCGAGAAGCCCTGCCACCAGGTAACGGCCAAAGAGCGCAAGCGCCTGCTGCGCCTGTTGAAAGACCTGCGGTTGGAGGTGACCGGACACCTGCCGATCGAGGCGGCAATCGTGACGGCGGGCGGTGTGGCGTTGAAGGAAGTGGAGCCGCGCACGATGGAATCGAGGTTAGTTGAGGGGCTGTACTTCGCCGGGGAGGTGCTCGACCTGGACGCGGACACGGGCGGATACAATCTCCAGGCGGCTTTCTCGACCGGGTGGCTGGCTGGACAATCGGTGGGGGCGAGGTGGGGAGAAAAAGATCAGTAGTGGCTGGAATAGATGCGAGCCTGCTCGAAACGCTTTGTCAGCTCGCAGTGAGCCGCGACAAACTCAAACAGCGGCGACACGTCGCCCCCATCAACCCGGCCATAGGCGCGCCACTCCTCCCGCTCCTGGGGGTCGATCGGGGGGATGCGGGCCAGGTCGCCATGGTCCACAATCATCGGTGGCTGCTGCTCCTCCAGGGCAGCAATCACGCCTGGGAGATTCCGCTCTGTATATCCCGGTAGCACCAGCGGATAGGCGTAGTGATAAGCCGTTGGGCTGAAGCGATGAGATTGGAAGTTCAGATACGTGGCAGCCCCCCAGACGTAAACCGTGTCACCGGGTTGGGTGTGGTCGGCAATGTACCCCGCGAGCTGATCCTGAAGTGCAGGCTGCGCCCAGGCTTTTAGCGTGTTGGCAGGGGACGCCTCGACGAATTTGCCCGCAAACCAGAGGACGACGATCGCCGATACGATATAAGGTGAGGCAGCCAGCAGGTGTTTCCGTAAAAAAGAGTCACTCGCCCAGACCAGCAACCCCAG
>JARRJX010000421.1:0-8404 GCA_037388645.1 Chloroflexota bacterium | reverse complement strand
CGTTCTTGGCGCTTTTATTGATCACCGGCCTTGCGGTGTTCATCCCGGTGCTGCTCAGCCGGTTTCGGCGGTTGAACCTGCCGATCGTCGTAGGGGAGATTCTGGCCGGGGTGGTGATCGGCACCAGCGGCTTCGACCTGGTTGCCCCCTCCCCCTCGCTCGACTTCCTGGCCGAGTTTGGCTTCGCCTTCCTGATGTTCCTCTCCGGGCTGGAGGTCGATTTCTCGATGCTCACCGGGCTGGGGGGCCACAAGAACAACCGCGAGTTCTGGGGCCAGCCTTTGCCGCTGGCCCTGGTCATGCTGGCGTTGACCCTGGCTCTGGCGATGCTCAGCGCTCTCGGCTTGCAGCAGTTGGGCATGGTCAGCAATCCGATGCTGATGGGCCTGATCCTCAGCACTACCTCGTTGGGAGTGGTCGCCCCGGTCTTGAAGGAGCGCCGGTTGCTCGGCGAGCGCTACGGGCAGACGCTGCTGGTTGCCGCCTCGCTGGCCGATTTCGCTACCCTGATCCTGCTCACCGTTGCCATCGCCGCCGCCCGGCAGGGCCTTTCGCTCGACCTGCTGTTGATTGTGGTGCTGCTGGCGGTTTTCATCTTGCTCGCCCGGATCGGCCCGGTCGTGGCGCGCGTGCCGTCCCTGAACCGCGTGCTGGAGGAGCTGTCGCACGCCACGGCGCAGATTCAGGTGCGCAGTGCGCTTGCCTTGATGGTCGCCTGGGTGGTGCTGGCCGAGGCGCTCGGCGTCGAGCTGATCCTGGGCGCGTTCCTGGCCGGGGCGATCGCCAACCTGATGGGCGGCCAGCGCCGCGCCAGCTCGCAGGAGAAGCTGGACGCCATCGGGTTTGGCTTCTTCATCCCGATCTTCTTTATCATGGTCGGCGTCAACCTGAACCTGGGCGCCTTTTTCGAGTCGCCCGGCGCGATCGTGCTGTTTGGCGCGCTGCTGCTGATTGCCTACCTGGTCAAGGTAGGGCCTGCGCTGGCGCTGCGGCTGCGCTTTCCCTGGCGTAACACGCTGGCCGGGGGGCTGCTGCTCTCTTCAAGACTGCTCCGGCCAGATGACCGAGTTGTTGGCCCGTCGCCTCCAGCCGAGCTACCAGTCGGTCACCCTCATCTGCGAGGACACCACCTATCTGGGCGTGCTGCGCGAACACGGCTTCACCGTGTGCGCCGGGTCGGCGTCGGACGAGAGTGTCCTGCGCCAGGCGGGGGCGGCGGAGGCGGAGGCGCTGATCGTGATGTCGAACGACAACCGCCAGGCGGTTGCGACCAGCGAGCTGGCCCGCCAGCGGTTTGACATCCCGCTCGTGGTCGCCGGGGTGAGCGACACCTCGTGCATCACGCACTTGCAGGGATTGGGTGTGCGCGTGGTGCAGCCCGCGCTGGCGACCGCGATGGCCTTCGAAGGCGCGCTGCGCTTCCCGACCACCTTCGACGTGCTGGTGCACGAGATCGGCAGCGTCAAGTTCGGCGAGATCGTGATGGGGAACCGGGGCTACGCCGGGATGCCGCTGCGCCGCCTGGGGCTGCCGGGCAGCGCGGTGGTGTTGAGCATCAAGCGTGACCACACCGTGCTCGTCCCACACGGCGATACCACGCTCCAGATCGGGGACAGCGTCGCGCTGATCGGCAGCCCGGATTCAGTCGACGAGGCGATCGTGATGCTGCGGGGATAAGCCTGACTCCGCCGGGCTGCTTTGCGAACGCTGTGCACAGGCCCGGAGTCGGACTATACTGGCGGCATGGGCCAAGATGAGTAAGGCGCAGGCACGGGCAATGGACGTCACACGCGATCGGGCACCTGAAGAGGCTGACGGGCAGTATTCCCTGGCCCAAATTCTGGGTATTTGGGTGCTGGCAGCAGCCCCAATGGGCATCCTGGCCTGGCTGGTCTTCCCGGCGCTAAAGGGTCAGGTTAACATGAATCCGGGCATCTTCCTGTGGGTGCTGATGATCGCCGGGCTGATGTGGCAGGTGGTGCTCTCACTCGCCATCCTATATCGGGAGACAGGCACGCTCAACCTGGGGGCGATCCGGTCGCGCACCTGGCGGCAGCGCCCCCGCGATCCGAAGACCGGCCAGCCGCGCGGCAGGTTGTGGCTGTGGTTGATCCCCGCCATCCTGCTGGCGGTGGTGATCGAGTTTGCCGTGGGCGGCCCGATCACCGGCGCGTGGGTCTCGATCTTCCCCTTCCTGGCCGAGCCGCCCGGCTACAACCTCGAATCGCTGATGGACACGCCCGGCCTGTGGGTGGGCGCGTGGTATCTGCTCGTCCTGTGGGTCTTTCAGTTTGTGGGCAACTACTGGCTGGGTGAGGAGTTCCTCTTCCGCAGTGTGCTGCTGCCCAGGATGCAGGGCGTCTTTGGCCGGTGGGACTGGCTGGCGAACGCGATTCTTTTCGGGGCCTATCACTGGCACAAGCCCTGGAACATCCCCGCGGCGATCCTGAGCGGCCTCGTCTTGGCCTATCCCAGCAGGCGTTTTCGCTGCGCCTGGTTTGGCCTGATCGTGCACGGCGTGGAAGGAATTTTCTTCCTGTTCGTCATGCTGGGGCTGGTGTTGGGGCTGACTTAGCTCGATCCGGCAGATGAAGAAATGAGACTCCAGATCGCGAAACGTGTGTTACGCTATCAGTAGACGGAAAAGGTTGACAGGTGCAGGCCGATGGAAGCACAAGAGGGTTATGTAACCGAGATTGCCAGGCTGTTCCCCCGCCAGGGAGAATGGACCGAGCGCGACTTTTTCGCCCTGCCGGAGAGCAACCGGCGGATCGAGCTTTCGAATGGAGTGTTGACGATGGCCCCCAGCCCCACCGGCGAGCACGCGCTGATCCTGATGGAGTTAGCTAGCCGCCTCAAGAATCATGCCGCTGCCGCTGGCCTGGGCGAGGTGCTGGTTGCCCCGCTGGATGTGAGGCTGTTCCCCGGCACGATCCGGCAGCCGGATATCCTGTTCGTCAAAGAGGAGAACCGGGAGCGCATCGGCAGATACTTCGACGGCCCGCCCGACTGGGTGGCGGAGATCATCTCGCCCGGCTCGCGCGAGCTGGATGAGGAAGTCAAGCTGGCCGAATACGCACAGGCCGGGGTGCCGGAATACTGGCTCGTCGACCCCGAAAACCGCACGATCCGCGTTTACACCTTGCAGGGCGAAGCCTACACCCTGACCAGCACCGCATCCCCCGGCCAGGTCGCCCGCTCGACGACCGTCGAGGGCTTCGAGGTGGCGGTTGGCGATGTGTTCGGTAAACTCTAGCGCGACTCATCCTTCGTCAGGATAAAGAGGGGCCATGCAGCAAACGCAAGTCTTCCCGGCATCCGCCCGCGCCAAGCGGGCCATCAGCCGAACCGCCTACCTGTTATTTGTCGTCGGGGTGGGGCTGCTGGTTTGCGTGGCGATTGCCTTTGGCGTGACGGTCGCCCAGCCGGAGCCGCCCACGACCCTGTTCAGGACGGTGGTGGCGGGCGTGGGCTGCGCCGGGCTGGCCGGGCTGCTGGTTGGGGTCGTCACCCTGGTGCGCCTGCGCCAGCCGATCCAGGTGGAGGTCACACCCCACCGGCTGATCTGGCGCGAGGGCAGGCGTACCGCCACGCTGGAATACGGCGAGGTGGAGCGTGTCGAGATGGTCAGGCGGCATAAAAAGCTGCGCGGCAATCTGGAGATGGACTACCCCATCGTGCGCTTCATCGAAGACGACGGCGAGATGATGGAGTTTGAGTGCAGCTTTGAGGATCGGGGGCTGATCCACCAGTCCCGCTTCGACACGCACGCCATCACCTCCTCCGTGCTGCCCCACCTGCCCGACACCGCGATCGTCGATCAGGCTGTCGGCGAGTTCGTACAGACCGGTACGGTGGACATCGACCGCCTTGCCGAACAGTAGCGGAGCCGTCATGCCAGCCAGACGGCGCTGGGCTGCTCGGTGGGGTGGCATTGTTGGCGGTTGTCCTGGTCTACGCCGCCTTATTCCTCGACCGCTACCTCGACCGTAGTTTCATCACCTATCGTTACGCCCTGAACATCGCCCGCGGCCTGGGCTTTGCCTACAATCCCGGCGAGCCGGTGCTCAGCCAGGCGGTCGCCCCGCTTTATGCCTTCCTGCTGGCGCTCGGTGCGCGCTTCACCGGGAATCTCCCCCTGTTAAGCAACCTTATTGGCGCGGCTGCGATTGGGTTTCGCTCGGCTCCCCCTGCTGTGGGTCACGCTTGGCCTGGAAGTCCCGCTCTGGATGGCGCTGGGGCTGCTGGCGATCTGGCTGCACGAGGCCGAGCACGGCCCCTTTGCCGCGCTGCTGCTTGGGCTGGCCCTGCTGATGCGTCCTGAGATCGCCGCGCTGGTTTGTATCCTGGTGGCCGATTCACTCCTCCGTGGGCGTCCCTTCCGCCTGCTCCCCGCCGGGGTGTTCGTGGGCGTGGCCTCCGTGGGCCTGCTGTGGAGCGTCACCACGCTGGAAGGCAGTGGGCTGCCGCCCGGCCTGGCTAGGGGCCTGGTGGCAGGCGTCCCGCCGGACGCGCTGGCGAGCGCCCCGCTGGCAGGGCTGGCCGCGCTGGGTGCGGCAGCGTTTCACCTCTCGGCGGCCTGGCTGGTTGTGCTGCTGTTTGCCCCCGCCGGGGTGCTGGCGCTCCCCGAACAGCGTTGGGCGTGGCCCCCGCTGGCCTGGGCGGCGCTTCATCTGCTCGGCCTGCTGCTGCTGGGCGCTCCCGTTTATGCCTGGACGTTTGCCCCGCTGCTCCCAGGGCTGGCGGTGCTCGTCGCGCTGGGGGTCGACCTGCTGCTCAAGGACATCAGGGTCAGGCAGGTGCAGTGGGCGGCAGGCGGCTTTCTCGCCTTGATCCTGGTGGTCGCCTCCGTCCAGTCGGTGGCCCAGCTTACCCTCGTCTCGCCCGCCGAATCCGCCCCCTGGGCGGCGATCTCGCCCCCCCTGGTGGAGCCTCAAGCCCTGCAAGCCGACCGCTGGCTGCGCGACAACACCCCGCGCGGCTCCTCATCCGAGGCGGCCCCGGCGACACGGGTGACCTCGGCATAATGGGCGATGAACCAGCGATCGGCGGCGGGTGCGTAGCCGTCCAGGGACTGGTATTCCCCGGCCCGCCGCCGATAGCTGGTTCATCGCCCATTATGCCGAGGTCACCCGTTTCGCCGGGGCCGCCCCGGATGAGGAGCCGCTGCTGGTCTTCGCCCGCGTTGAAGTGCCTCCCCCGCTGGAAGAAACGCTGATCGGGCTGGTCAGGTACCCCAACGGGCTGGCAATCAATGGGATATCGACCGACTTTTCGCTCGACCCGCTCGACGCCGGGCGTCCGGGCCGGGTCGAGCTGGAATGGTGGCTGGAGGGGGGCGAAGTCCCGGAGCCGCAGCACGTGGCGATCCGCATCCAGAGCCGCCAGGGGACGCTGGCCGCGCTGGAAGGCCGGGAGGTCGACTTCTCCCGCTGGCCCCAGCGCCGCCTGATCACCACCTTCCACCAGGTCGATCTGGCCCCCGCCCCCGCGCCGGGCATCTACGACGTCGCGGTCGGCATCGGCACCGACCCGTTCAACCTGACCTGGCAGACCATCGCCCAGGCACGGTGCCGATCCCGGACACCGTTTACCTGGGGGCCGTCTCCGGGGCGCGGGCCGAGTTCGGCGACGTGGCCCTGAACGGCTACCGGCTGGTCAGCCAGGAGGACGGGCTGGAGGTGCTGTTGATGTGGCAGGCGCTCAACCCGCCCCAGGCCGATTACCGGGTCGTCATCCAGGTGCGTGACCCGCTGGGCGCGATCGTCGCCCGCCTGGAGGCCGAGCCGCTCGAAGGCGCGTACCCGTCCTCCTTCTGGGCGCGCGGCGAGCAGGTGCCCGACACCTACCATCTGAGCACCGCCGACATCCCACCCGGCGATTACGACGTTTACGTGGGTCTGATCGACCCGGACGACCGCCGCCTGCTGACCGTCGACGGGCGGGACGCGGTGTTCATCGGGCGGGTGAGCGTCGGCGGGGGCTGATCGGGTTATTCGGACTGAACGCCTCCAAAAGCGGCGCGCTGCTCCTGTTGTGTGTACAATAGTGAGGATGTTTTGTGCCCCAGGGCAGCCGATTCCACGCCGTCATCAGTCTGGCCGCTGCTGCCCCGTCCGCTGTCAGCTAAAGAGGCCAAACCTGCGCTCACGCCAACAGAGCGTGGCCGAAAAACCTGAGTTGTGTTGAATATCCAGGCCCGGCTGAAATGCTGAAGTGCTGACCGGCTGAAATGCTTTTTCCGAGGAGAAGTGTGTGAGCGAGACAACTGTCAAGATGCGGCCCGTGGTAGACTGGAGCGCGGCGCTGTGGGCGGGCGTGGTCAGCGGGATAGTATTCCTGCTGGTGAATCTGCTGCTCACCGCGCTGACTCTGGGCAGCCCCTGGATCGTGCTGCGCATTCTGGCGTCGATTGTGCTGGGGAGCCGCGTGCTGCCGCCGCCTGCGACGTTTGACCTGGGCATCGCGGTCGTCGCGCTGCTCGTGAACCTGGTCCTGTCGATCTTCTTCGCGGGCCTCATCGCCCTGATCATCCACCGCTGGGGGCTGATCGTCGGCCTGCTGGGCGGCGCGGTTCTGGGCCTGGCGCTTTACGCGATCAACTTTTACACCTTCTCGTTTTTCTTCCCCTGGTTTTTCCCCTTCAGAAGCTGGATGATGCTGGTCAGCCACCTGCTCTTTGGCGCGGTGGCAGGCGGCACCTACGAGTTGCTCGAAGTCGAGGAGTTCGTGCCGGTCGAGGCCGACTAGGGGCGGCACGACCACCCGGATCAGGAACCCAGCCAGGAGACTTGCAGATATGTCCCGCCTTCGCCCTCATCTCGTATTTTGGCTCGAAGGTCTACAACCCCGTCACCGGCGAGGATCAATACATCAACATCACCCAGGATCAGGAGATCGCGCTCGGCCTCCAGGCCGCGCCGGAGATGGCGCGCCAGTTCGGCGGCGAGGAGCCGGACGCCAACGCCCAGGCCCTGGTCGATCAGGTCGGTGGCTGGGTGGTTCAGGGGAGCGCTGCCGCGGGCACCAGCTACCCGTTTGAGTTCACCCTCCTGGCCGACGACCAGACGATCAACGCCTTCGCCCTGCCGGGCGGGCCGGTGTTCATCACCGACGCGCTGTTCAGCAGGTTAGAGACCGAAGGCCAGTTGGCCGGTGTGCTGGGGCACGAGATCGGGCACGTGGTGGCCCGCCACGGCGCGGAGCACATCGCCCAGCAGGAGCTTCAGCAGGGCCTGACCGGCGCGCTGGTGATGGCGACCTACAACCCGGACGACCCCAGCACCCAGCGCACCGCCGAGGTCGCGCTGTTGATCGGGGAGCTGGTCACGCTGAAGTACGGGCGCGACGACGAGCTGCAGGCGGATATGCTCGGCGTGCGCTTTATGTCCGAGGCGGGTTACGACCCGCGCGCGATGCTCGGCGTGATGCAGATTCTGGCCGATGCCGGTGGAGGGCAGGAGCAGCCGGAGTTCTTCAGTACCCACCCCAACCCGGAAAACCGCATCCTGCGGATTCAAGAGGCGATCCAGGCCCTATACCCGGATGGCGTGCCCGATGGCCTGATTCAGTAGGCGGAGGACGATCATGGTACCCAATGTTTTGCTCGACGTGTTCCTGCTGGCGCTGTTCGTCGGTGCCTTTTACTCCTTTCTGATCCTCCCCCGCCAGCGCGAGTTCCGGAAGCGGCAGGAGTTCGTCCGCTCGATGCAGGTCGGCACCCAGGTGCTGACTTTTGGCGGCCTGATCGGCACGCTCAAGGCGATTGACTCGGAGCGCGGGATCGTGACCGTCGAGGTCGCGGACGGGGTCACCTTACAGGTGGTGTCGGCGGCGATCACGGGGGAGTTCGACGCCGAGGCTTACGGCAAGAGCGCCCAGCGCGCGTTAAAGTAGCGGATGGCTCAGTTTTGATGTTCGGTGGATAGGCGCGAAGAGCAGTACCATGCAAATCCAGGTGGCAGTCGCCAAGATAGGGAAATATGCCGCCAGCGAGAGCGGCGATACCCTGGAGATGATCGAGCGGCCCCAGGGCGGGATTTCGCTCGTGCTGGTCGACGGGCAGCGGTCGGGGCGGGCGGCCAAGGCGATCAGCAACCTGGTCGCCCAGAAGACGATCTCCCTGCTGGCCGAGGGGGTGCGCGATGGAGCGGCAGCCCGCGCCGCCCACGATTACTTGTACACCGTGCGCGGCGGCAAGGTCTCCGCCACCCTCAACATCGTCTCCGTCGACATGGTAACCAAGACCCTGGTGCTCTCCCGCAACAGCCATTGCCCGGTGCTCGTCCACACCGGGTCGGGGGAGATGCACCGTTTCGACGAGCCTACCCCGCCCGTGGGCGTCCACCGCAATACCAAACCGGCGATCCATGAGATTCCGCTGGAGGTGGGCACTGTGGCCGCC
>JARRJX010000420.1:0-3216 GCA_037388645.1 Chloroflexota bacterium | reverse complement strand
TTTGCCCTCCGGGTACGGGTTTGCTTGAATACTGCATCAGGACTTCGCCCTGTGGCGCATCCTTCGGATGCTTAAGCCATTCATCCCACCAGCAAGCTGGTGGGCATTCTGGCAGATGCAGTAAAATGCCCGCTAAAGTGGGCTTCTTTCCACCGAAATTGAAGGTGTCGCCATCAGGCGATCTGATCGGGGATTGCCTCACTATCTTGTCAATTCTGAGAAAGGGAGACCAAGGGTCTCAAGTTCAGGGTGAGAGTCAATATACTCTTGGCTGGCTTGTTTGAGTCCGAATTTGATCCACAAATTCAACAAGAGAACGAGTGCCGGGAGAAATGCTCCGGCATTTTTCCTTTAGAGGAGGATACGCTATGAGCTGGCAGCGCCTTGCCCCAATCGTGATCTCGATCACCGTCATCATCCTGATCGCCATCCTGCAAGAACACTCCAGGCTGGTCGCGGCGATCACGGCCACGATGCCGCTCACCGCCCCGCTGGGCATCTGGATCGTCTACGCCGCCCAGGCGGGCGACCAAAAGGCAATCGCCGAATTTAACGGCTCGCTTTTAGTGGGCGTCTGGCCGACGGTCGGCTTCCTGGTGGCGGTCTGGCTGGCAGCCCGCACCGGGTGGCGGCTCGTGCCGATGCTGGCCGCCGGGTACGCCGCCTGGGTCGTGGGGCTGGGCGTGCTGTTCGGGGTGAGGTATTTGCTGGAACTGTAAGGCGCTTGTTCCAAAACAGGGACTTCTCTATCATGGCATCAGGGATATAGAGATCGATAGACTTGCCCTGGTAATTGGGGGATGCCCCTTGCTCGATATCCGGCCATAATGGGTCAGGAGGAGAGATGAGACGGAACAGGCAGTTCATCAAGACGCGGGTCTGGGTGGCGCTGGCAATCGCGCTGCCGATCCTTTCAGCCTGTCGTGTGCCCCTCCCGCCTGAGGAGACCCCCAGCCCAACGCCGAGCGTCACCCCGACGACCAGCCCGCCCGAAGCGACCGCTGAGGCAGGCACGATCGAGGCACTGGAAGCCTCCGCCACGGCAGCGCAGGAGACGATCGCCGCGCTGGAAGCAACGGCAAGCGCGGCCTCCGAAGAAGAACCGACCGCGACCGAAGCGCCCAGCGCCACGCCGACTCCCAACGCGGTGGCCCCCGCCCCGGTGGTGTATAACACCGCCGTCCCAAGCTCACCAGTCCCACCCAGCGCAACGGCCACAGTGGCCCCCCTCCACATCCAGTCGTTCGAGGTCTCGCCATCGGTCTTAGAACCAGGAGACGCGGTGACGGTCTCCTGGCAGACGACCGGCGACCAGGTGGACATCCACCGGCTGAACGACCTGGGGCAGATCGTGCAGTATTGGAACGCGCTGCCCTCCGGCACGCTGACCTTCGACGCCACCGACGACATCCGCAACTTCATGATCTTCCGGATCACGGTCACGACCGAGGGGCGGCAGGAGGTGTTAGAGAGGACGGTGACGATGACCTGCCCCGACCCGTGGTTCTTCTCCAACCCGCCGCCCGACTGCCCGCGGCGGGCCGCCCAGACGAACCCCGGCGTGGCGCAGCACTTTGAGCGCGGCCTGATGGTGTGGACGGACGGCAGCGACCAGGTGTTCATCTTCTACAACGACGGCGGCAGCTTCCAGGGGCAATCGCTGAACGCCTACGACATCTCGCCCGACCGCTGGTGGCCCTGGATGCCGGAGAACGACCCCGGCATCGAGCCGCCCCACGGCTACTACCAGCCGATACGCGGCTTCTACATGGCCTGGGCCGAACCGGACGCGATCGTCTTCCACGCCCGCGAGCGGCTGGGCTGGGCGACCGACCAGGAGTTCCCGCTGACCGTCTCTTACCAGTGCGATTCGGACCCGAGCGCGCCGAACTGCTATTTGCAAGGCCCGGATGGGGTGATCATAATGCTGCCGGGGTTCTCGTCGTGGTCGCTCTGGAACGGGCCCAGCCAGTAACAAAAGAACGATCCGCCGCCCCGAACCCTTAGCGCACCTGCCGGGCGCGTCACCACCGACGCGGCCCGGCCAGCGCACCTGTTTCGATACCCGTTAGCTTCTCTCGGCACGACAGGAGAACACCCATTGCCGATCTATTTCTACAGCGCCCGTGAAAGACCTTACGGCTGCTTCTCGAACTTCGCCCCGTACGGCTTCCTGCTCGACGGGACGTGGTGGCCGACGAGCGAGCACTACTACCAGGCGCAGAAATTCGCCGGAACGCCCTACGAAGAGCGCATCAGGAAGGCCCGCTCCCCCAAGGCCGCCGCCCGGCTGGGTCGCAGCCGCAAACACCGCCCGCGCGACGACTGGGAGCGGGTGAAGGACGAGGTCATGCGGCGGGCGGTGCGGCGCAAATTCGAGGCTCACGCCGACATCAGAGAGGTGCTGCTCAGCACCGGCGAGACGCCAATCGTCGAGAACTCCCCGATCGACTATTATTGGGGCTGCGGCGCTGACGGCAGCGGCGAGAACCGGCTGGGGGCGATCCTGATGGACGTACGCGACACACTGCGAGCGATCGGTCCGGCCACAAAGGACACAGATTGGGATGAAACGAACACGACTTTTTGATACGCACGTCGCCCTGGGGGCGCGGATGGTGCCCTTCGCCGGGTGGGAGATGCCGGTTCAATACGGCAGCCCGCTCGAAGAGCACGCCACCGTGCGAACCGCGGCGGGATTGTTTGACATCGACCACATGGGCCAGGTGATCGTCGAGGGGCCGGAGGCGCTGGAGTTCCTGCAATACGTGGCGACCAGCGACGTGAGCGCGCTCGACGAGTGGGACGCGGCTTACTCGCTGCTCTGCTACGAGGACGGCGGCACAGTCGACGACATCTTCATCTACCGGCTGCCGGAGCACTATTACGTGGTGGTCAACGCCTCGAACCTGGCGAAAGACGTGAAGTGGCTGCAAGCGCACACGCCGGGCTTCGAGGTTACGATCAGCGACGTTTCCGAAGCGACCTACATGCTGGCCTTCCAGGGGCCGAAGGCGCAGGCGGTTCTGCAAACGCTGTGCAGCGCCGACCTGGGTCAGATGGCCTTCCACACCAGCACCCGCGCCCAGGTGGCGGGGGTCGAGTGCCTGATCGGGAGCACTGGCTACACCGGCGAGTACGGCTACGAGCTGTTCTTCGACGCCAATCAGGCTGTGAAGGTGTGGAACGCGATCCTGGAGGCGGGCGCGCCGGAGG